>CALQJV010000042.1 GCA_943330985.1 Chitinophaga pinensis | reverse complement strand
ATTGAGCAGAGAAGACATCGCGAATATTGTGGGTACTGCCACCGAAACTACAATTCGATTATTAAGTGAGTTGAAACATGACCAAGTTATTGGTTTGAATGGCAAGCACATTTCTATCTTAGATCATAAGCAATTGCTTAAGGTTGCCAATATTTACGATTGATTTTAAATTAAATGCGTTTGTTTGAACATCATTGATAAATTTGCGTTTCACATTGCCATCTTTTTGGAAAATCATTTTTGATGAAACGCATACTTATAGTAACATCAATTCTTTTGTTGGTCATTGCTGCAGCATCTTTATCTGGTAAAGAAAGTCAGCCAGAAGCGGATTCTATCAAGGCGAAGCACTTAAAAGCATTGCTTGAGCTTCACACCCGTAACATTGACACAACGGCTATATTTTTACCTGCAAGTCGCTGCAAGGGTTGTCATGGATATGATCCACAAGGCAATGCGAACGTTACTTTAGATGGAATCGATATCAACCTTTTCGATGATTGGGAAACTTCCATGATGGGATTGGCGGGTGTTGATCCTTTATGGAAAGCAAAAGTTCGTCAGGAAGTAATGACGAATCCTGGACATGCTAACGAACTTCAAAATTTGTGTACGTCCTGCCATGCACCTATGGGGCATTTCGCTGCTTTTTATAAAGGAGCCGATCATTATTCACTCGAAGACCTGCAAACTGATTCTTTAGGCTTGTCTGGGGTAGGTTGTTTAGGTTGTCATGCCATTGGGCAAAACGGATTGGGCAATCGTTTCACTGGCGATATTCCATACGATACCAATCGCGTTGCTTACGGTCCATTTGTGAATCCAATGGCTGGACCCATGCAATTGTATGTGAATTTTACACCAACATACAGCGACCATGTTAGCCAAGGACGTTTTTGCTCACCATGTCATACATTAATTTCAAATACCGTTGATTTAGAAGGCAATCCAACCGGAAATAGTTTTGTAGAACAAGCGACCTTCCACGAATGGCTCAATTCGTCATATCCAGCTCAAGGCACAACCTGCCAAACATGTCATATGCCGCAAATTGAAGACCCAGTAAAAATTGCTGTTGGTTACACGGCATTGCAAGGAAGAAGTCCTTTCAATCTTCACTCTTTTGCTGGAGCTAATAGTTTCATGGTCGATTTAATTAAACGAAATAAAACTGCACTAGGAGTTAACGCAAACGATGCAAACTTTGATTCTACATTGGCTGCTATTACTAGAAATTTACGCTACAATACGTTAAATGCAGAAATCTCTTTTCCAGAATTTTCGAATGACAGTTTAAGTTTTGAATTGATGCTTACCAATAAATCGGGGCACAAATTTCCAAGTGGTTATCCTTCCCGTAGAGCATTTGTAGAATTTAAAGTGACTACAGAGACTGGGGAAACCCTTTTTACTTCTGGGAGTTTTGGAAGCGATGGAGAGATTTTAAATTATGGTGGCGTGGTTGAGCCACATCACGATGTAATTCGATCGCCCAATCAGGTTCAGATTTATGAAATGAACATGGGTGATGTAAATGGGAATTTCACTACCGTGCTCGAACGCGCCAACATGTATTTGAAAGACAATCGCCTGCCTCCATTGGGTTTTACAAACCAACATGCCTCTTATGATACAATGCGCATAGTAGGAGATGCGGAAAACGATTTAGATTTTAATCGCTCCGGATCTACTCAAGGAACAGGAAAAGACATTGTTCATTATAAAATTGGACTTAATGGATATGCTGGAGCATTAAATGTTACAGCCAAAGTGTATTATCAAACCGTACCACCAGCTTGGCTTTCAGAGATGCGCTTGTTAGATGCTCCCGAAATTTCGAATTTCTTAAGCATGTTTGATGCTTCAGATAACAAACCCATCTTAGTTGCAGGAGATAGTTTATTGAATATTTCAAACCCGCTCAGCACGGATGCTCTTCGAGTTAAACCGCCTGTTTTTTATCCGAATCCTGTCTTAGTTAATTCGGGAATGAATATGCAATTCTCAAACAAGCCTGACTCGATAAAACTATACTCTATATCAGGACAAGAAATGCCTGTTTCATGGAGCAAAACGGCTTCCAATTTATGGCACATAAATCTGCCTAGTGCTTCAGGAGTATACATATTGCAGGTTGAATCACGAGGGAAGCTATATAATAAGAGAATATTAATAAACACACCTTAATTTTATTTGAAATTTTTCTGCACATTTGTAATTCACAATTCCATCACAATTAAATTTTTTATGAAAAAAAATCTACTCGGCTTTACTGCTATTTTACTAGTTTTTTTATTGGGGAACGGTAATCTTAATGCTCAATTTCAATTCCAGAATGCCAATTCCAGATTAACTACAGCTGCTTTCAATAGTGGTTGCCCTACAACAATTGTTGATTGGAACAACGATGGTCTAGATGACATCATTCGTTTAAAGAACGGAAAATCTGTTTACGTTGAGGTTCAGAAAACCAACCAAACATTCGAGACACGTTACTTTGGTGATTTTAGTGGTTCTAACGGCTGGGCTTGGGCAATGTGTGTTGCCGATGTTGACCACAATGGGTACAAAGACATCGTAGGAGGAGCAGGTTCATCTTGCAAAATCATGATGATTAATAACGATGGACTTACAGGTACATTAGTAACTCTAGCTGGTAGCTATTTTGTTCAAAATTGCACGTTCGCCGATTTTAACAACGATGGTTGGGAAGATCTTTTTGCTTGCGATGATAATGCTCCGGCTCATATTTATATCAATGATGGTGCTGGGAATTTAGTTCCTTCTACCACAACTATTAATTTTACATTGCATCCAGGAAATATTGGTGGTGACCCGATGGATTCTGGAAACTACGGTAGTGTTTGGACTGATTTCGATAACGATGGAGATTTAGACTTATACATTGCTAAATGCCGCCAAAGTTCAACAACTTCGGATGGTTCTGATCCTCGGCGTGTGAACGTAATGTTTGTGAATAACGGAGATGGCACCTACACTGAAAATGCTGCAGCATACGGAATTAACATCGCGTGGCAAACATGGACTGCCAGTTTCGGGGATATCGATAATGATGCAGATTTAGATCTTTTATTAACCAACCACGACCACGAAAGCCAAATAATGCGCAACGATGGAACTGGTCACTACACCGACATTTCAGCTACTGCAGGTGTTGTACTATCTGACATTACTCCGATTGAATCTGTTATGGAAGATTTTGATAACGATGGCTATATGGACATTCTAGTATCTGGAAGTTCTTCTAGATTCTACCACAACAATGGCAATAGCACATTCTCCCGCATTAATGGAACATTCGACAACAATAACATGGAATCGTTTTCAATTGGAGACTTAAACCACGATGGATTGGTTGATGTTTATGCAAGTTATGCAAACATTTATACTACACCTTCTTCAGTAAATGATGTTATTTGGTTAAATAATTCTAATGCCAACACACATTTCTTAAATTTGGATTTACAAGGTACTGCAAGCAACAAAGGCGCATTGGGCGCAAAAGCAATGATTTATGGAAGTTGGGGAGTACAAATGCGCGAAGTTCGTGCAGGTGAAAGTTATGGAACAGTAAATTCCTCGATATTACACTTTGGAATTGGCTCTGCTACAGAAATTGATTCCGTTGTTATTAAATGGCCATCAGGTGCAAGACAAGTTATTGAATCTCCTCAAGTTGATCAATTTATTTCGGTAATTGAAAGTATTTGTATTGCTCCAGAAGCAATTATTACTTCTCCAACCTCATTGGTATTATGTCAAGGACAAAATCTTCAATTGAACGCGCCTCAAGGATATGAGTATTTATGGTCAACTGGCGAAACATCGCAAACCATTCAGGTTGCAACTATGGGAGAATACAATGTCCGCGTTTCTCCAGTTGGAAATACAGCATGCGCATCTGTTTCAAAAACAATTGCCGTTACACTTTCTCCCGATGAAACTCCAAGTATCGCTGCTATTGGCGAAACAACATTCTGTAATGGTGGTTCGGTTGTAATTTCGGCACCAACAGGTTTAAATGGGTATGCTTGGAGCAATGGAGCAACTGGTTCAAATTCAATCACAGTTGATCAATCGGGTTCTTACTCACTTTCTATTCAAGGATCATGCGCAACATTTTCATCTACTTCAATTGAAGTGGTTGAATTAACACCAACAATCCCTGCAGCCGATGATGTATTTCTTTCAACCCCAGGAGCAGCATCTTTAGTTGCAATTGGAGATAGCATTCAGTGGTATGATGCTCCAGGAGGTAATTTACTCGGAACAGGAAGCGCATTCGGAACTCCGGTTTTATCTACAAATACTACTTATTACGCAGTTAATGTTGGTTCTTATGGTGGTGGAATTGTAAATGGTGGATTGGCAGCTCCATTAACTACCAATCAATTTGGAGCGACTACAACCAATTCTAAAGTTTATTTCAATGTAAATACACCTTGTACTTTACGTTCTTTCACCGTTTACACAGATACTCCGGGAGCTCGAAAGTTTGATATGTTTTCAGCTAGTGGTACGCTACTAAATACAGTTACTTCGACCTTGGTAAGTGGAGCTAATATTGTTACTCTCAATTTTAGCCTATCTGTAGGAACAGGTTATTATTTATTGACGGATGCAGCATTTAATCAAACATTACTTGGACAAATCAGCCCACGTTTACAGCGTGAAAATAGTGGAACCTTAATCGTTTATCCATATTTAATTGGTGATCTGGTTTCCATTACTAGCAATCAATACGGAAATCAGTATTATTTTTATTTCTACAATATTCAAGTGGAAGAAGCCCCAGTTTATTGCTCAAGCGATGTTCGCGCGGTGAATGTGGTTGTTGATAACACTACATCTATCTCTGATAACATGAATGCGTTCGTTGGTATTTATCCAAATCCAGCTGATAAATTTATCAGTGTTAAAACCGAATACGCAAACAACAACTTAACATTGATGGATGCAGCAGGTCGTGTTATTAAGAATCAAACTATTTCACAATCTGGAACTTTCGGAATTGAAGAAGTGCCTGCGGGTATTTATTTGCTTCGCGTTGCAAACGAAAAATCAAACTCAGTGCATCGCCTTGTGATTCAATAAAAAAATAAACAAAATTTTAAAAGCCGCCTTGGATGTATAATCTGGGGCGGCTTTTTAATGATATATATCATGTGAAAGGCTAAGACACATCATATTTTATTCTTCGAAATAGAGAAACCTTTGAAAACTAGAGGTTTTATCTATGAATCATTTTGAACATATAGATTTTAATGCAATTCGGGAAGCCGATTTACTCGATTTCATTGAGGGACGACATCATGCTTTTTCTAAGGCGATGCTTAATTTAATGATTCGAAATTTCAAATCAGCATACTTAAGCAATCCAGATATTGCTCCCGAAATCCGAGATTTAATTTCGTTGCTAGAACAAATAGATCTCAAAATAAGTCGCTTAATTTCTCAAGAAGAAGAAAGCCTGTTTCCATTTATTAGAAAGCTCTTGGACGTTAAAGTTCAACCCAATCCGATACGATTTCTGAATGTTAAATTATTAGAAAGTAGTATTCGAGGTATCAAGGAAGAGCATTCTCATGTTGAAGCTCTTATGCATTCACTGAAAGGCCTTACCAAAAATTTCAAAGCGCCTTCCATTTCAGACGAACTACTCAAGTTATGTTTTGTTGAATTAAAAGAATTTATTGAAGAATGTACCAATAATCTAAACAGGGAAAAAGACACATTATTCCCCAAACTATTAGCGCTTGAATTGGAAGTTTTAGAGTTAAGTAGCATGGCAATGATTGGCAATGTGAATAAAAGTAACGACGACTAATTTGCCAGATGAATCATGATCGTTAGTAACCAGAAAATTAGCCAGCAGTCAGAGTTGTATTGTTATCATTGTGGCGAAAAATGCAGTAATGGCGATGAAAAGTTCGGAGATAAAATTTTTTGTTGTGATGGTTGTCGGTTGGTTTTCGAAATCTTAAATGAAAACAACCTTTGTAGTTATTATTCCTTTAATCAATCGGCAGGAATTTCGCCCGAACAAATTCAGTTTCAAGGGGCCTTTGATTTTTTAAACCAAGATGAACTGCGTAGAAAACTGATTCATTTTTCGGATGGAGACCAAGCGCATGTTACCTTCTTTGTTCCAACTATTCATTGTACTTCCTGTATTTGGCTTCTTGAAAATCTTCAAAAAATCGAATCCGGAATTTTAAGCTCATCGGTAAATTTCCCCAAACGTGAGGTTACCGTTGTATTTAAAGAGAAAGAAGTGAGCTTAAGTATGGTTGCTGAAAGAATGGCAATGATTGGTTATAAACCCCAATTTAATTTAAGCGATATTGATGAAAATAAATCCAAGAAAAGTGATAGGTCGGCTTGGTACAAAATAGGTGTTGCGGGTTTTTGCTTTGGAAACATCATGATGTTGAGCTTCCCCGAGTATTTCTCTATTGGAGAATTGGCGGGGCAAGCAGCATTACAGAAAACTTTCAGTTGGTTGAATCTTGGCCTTGCTCTTCCTGTTTTACTATTTGCGAGTCGCGACTTTTTCATTTCCGCACTTGGTGCTTTACGCGCAAAACATTTGAATATCGATTTGCCAATTGCAGTTGCCATTTTGATGACATTTCTTCGAAGTGTTTATGAAATTGTTAGCGGAACTGGACCGGGCTATCTAGATTCAATGTCGGGTATTGTGTTTTTTATGCTTATTGGAAGAGCATTTCAAAACAGAACTTTTGAAACACTCGCATTCGATCGCGATTATAAATCATATTTTCCCATTGCAATTAAAGTATTTACTCCCAAGGGTGAAGAACAAATTTTAGCCAGCAATCTGCAAAAAGGAATGCGGATAGAAATTCGCAATCAGGAAATTATTCCTGCCGACTCCAAAATTATTGAGGGAGAAGCAAATATCGATTATAGTTTTGTTACGGGTGAAGCAAATCCTATTGCTCAAAAAATCGGAGATATTGTTTATGCAGGTGGTCGACAATCGGGTTCAAGCATTCAGTTGGAAGTAGTCAAAACCGTCGATCAAAGTTATCTTACTCAACTATGGAATAATCCAGCATTTCGAAAAGATGATGCAGAAAAACAAAAGGCTTCATTAGAGAACACCATTAACCAATATTTTACTTTAGGTATTTTCTTCATTGCACTTGCCAGCGCTTCATACTGGTTATACATGGGCGACATAAATCGCATGATGAATGCTGTTACGACAATACTTATTGTTGCTTGCCCTTGCATTTTACTCTTAGCCTCAACGTTTACCAATGGTAATGTTTTACGCATACTTGGGGCCAATGGGTTCTTCCTGAAAAATGCATTCGTAATTGATAAATTGATTCGAGCAGATGTCTTAGTTTTTGATAAAACAGGGACAATTACATACAGCCGGAATGCTGAACTTGTTTACAAAGGAAGACATCTATCTAAATCTGAAATTGAAGCCATTTATTCGCTAAGTCTTCAATCTACGCATCCACTAAGTCGAAATCTATCTGAAATTTATAAGGGCAAATTCAATCGAAGGGTTGTCGATTTTAAAGAGTTTCCCGGAAAGGGAATCCAAGGTGTTGTGGATGGAATGTCTATTCAATTGGGATCCTCCGATTTTACTTCGCAAGTGAAGTATAAAGATGCTTCAAATACTACTCGAATTTATTTAACTATTGATGGGGAGGATATCGGATTCTACTCTCTAAAACATCAATATCGGGAAGATCTCTCCACATTATTTTTGAATCTCCGAAAGAAATACAAACTCTATCTATTAAGTGGTGACCATGATGCCGACCGATTTCAATTAAGCACTTGGTTCGATCAGGATAACATGTTTTTTAAGCAAAGCCCCACCGACAAACTTGAATTTATACAAAACCTCCAAGCGCAAGGATTAAATGTTT
>CALQJV010000041.1 GCA_943330985.1 Chitinophaga pinensis | reverse complement strand
TTCTGATGATACAGCGAAATCGATCGGAACTAAGAAGCGGGCTGGTTTGTTCCGATCCTTCCCACTTCCGACAATTGATTCGGAAATAAGCATGTAGAAAGCGTGTGAATTCCTTGTTTGGACGCGGGTTCGACTCCCGCCGGCTCCACCCTAAGGGACAAACCCAAATTTTTGAGTTTGTCCCTTTTTTCTTGTCCTCTAGAACCCTTGTCAATACTGAGAAGTGATTAGTTTTAATAATTCAAATTCTCATAAAATCAACGGAATTTTCAAATGCAATTTAGAATGCTATTAATTGATATCTATGAATGCACGCTCAACTTTGTCATCATGCATTTTGTAATATACATCATCGCTCTTAAAATGATTTTTCAACATTCGATACGAACCATATTGAAACTCATGAACGATTAAATTATTTTCGGAATTCATTTGAATTTTACTCGAATCTACTTCCACAAAATAAAAAACCCTGCTGAAACTACCCGGACTTTTAAATTCCATCATACTATATCGAACATTCGAAGTGTCTCTCGTGTAGAGCAATACATTGCCTTCGCCCGTAAAAAGTTTAATGGGTAAATCAACAAACTTTGTTTTATTAAAATCCTTTGAAAAGCTTAATAATACAGGATCGTTATTTTCCTGTTCAATTACCAATGAATCTTCGTTATTAAGTCTATTTAGTGTGATTAATGCCAGATGATTATTCAATGCTGACGTTTTAATTTTCTCAATCGCATTTTCTTTCCGACTTATATATTCAATTAACGCTCTTGTGTATTCAATTTTTAATTTGTCTGAGGGATGATTGGTTTTTATTTCTTCCAATTCGCTCAACAAATAATAGGCAAATCTGAATTCATTATTCAAAGCAGAAACTAAGGCCAAATTAATTTTAGCTGGCAGATAATGACCATCTAACTTTTTCGATTTCTCAAACATTTCTTTTGCTCGATTAAAGTAGCTAGCTGCTTTCAAAGAATCTGATTGATCCGTTCCTCTTAGATTTTCGGATAGTCTGCTGGATAAATCAATGGAGAACGGAAAAGCGAGGTCTTTATATTCATCACTCGCATATTTTAATCCTTCCAATGCATAGGAAACTCCTATATTATTGAATATTTCACGACTTCCAAACCGCTTATTTAAAATATTCTTATACAATATTGAAGCACACCTGTATTCTCCTTTTAACATCATGATGGAAGCAATATCATACAGCCTATATAACTCAGAAGTTTGCTTTTCAATAGTTGAAGCAATTTCTTTTCGCTGCTTTAAACTCGGATACCGATTCATTTTATCAGGAAAGCGATATCCTACATACAAAGAATCAAAAAATTGAGGAGCGTTAATGATGGAATAACCTGCAATTTTAGAATAAAAGCAAGAATACTCATCCGCTTCAGTTTCATATCGAATAGTTGTATCAATGGACTCTCTTGCAAATTCTAATTTATCTCCTAGTTCAGTTCCTGCATAAGAAGATCCAACTTCTGATAACCATGTGTGATCTCGATAATAATGTCCCAATTCATGAGATAAAATAAATGCGACAGCATTTAATGAATCTTTGCCCATTTTCCGGCAAATTTGATATGCTTGATATTCAAATTCAATCTTATTGCCATTTGGAATGTATCTCGCAACAGATTTATTTTTTTCAGACATGACAAGTGTTGGAATATCATGACTTCCATCACCAATTGCTTCATTCAAATTAAGATAAATTTTATTTACTATCTCATCAATATATACTTTCGATTGAGCTTGAGAATTCAATGATAAAACCAATGAAAAACAAACTAAATTGATTATTGAATAGTAATTTTTCATACTTAGCGATAGTTAAATTCAAATCAGAATTTCGAATTTTAATTAACTCAAAAGTAGATTTTTAAATCGACATTTCATTACTCCACCAAAACCATCCCAGCCCATTTCATGGGGGAGTTTGGGTATTTCTGACGCATAGTGCTTTGTGTGAATTTGAACGCTTTTGTGATGTTGTTTTGCTTGAGCAATTCTGCGTAAAAAAGCTGCATGTATTCTGATGTTTCTTCGTCTGGGATTCTCCACAAGCTTAAAAGCAAGTATTTAGCACCCGCCAAGCGGAACGCCCTCTGAAGACCAAAAACGCCTTCCCTACCCTGTATATCGCCCAAGCCCGTTTCACAAGCAGAAAGAACTACAAGCTGTGTGTTTAAAAGATTTAGATTTGATACTTCTTGTGCGGTTAGGATACCGTCGTCTTCACCTGGCAAAGTGACTACCCCTTTCCAAGAAGCGTTACTTCCTGCTAGCATTAAACCAGAACGAAGTAGCGGGTTATCTGAAGCCGTGTAACGGTTTTTTTGTCCAATTATGCGCAGTTGGTTTTTATGTCGATTCTCTTTCGGATCGGGTGCAAAATAACCATGAGTAGCAATGTGAAGAATTTTAGGTGCTTTATCGCCTTCTAATGATCGTAAAGACGCTTCTGTTGCCTCTGATCCACTATAACCTATTGTTGTTCTATTGTTTTGATTAAACTGACGTTGAATGCCCTCTATCTCTTTCTGTGTTGCATGCAAGTATCCAAATGAACTTCCTCGATCTAAGTCTTTTGATAAAAGCGATAGTGACATATAGTTAAGGGAATCTAATTCTGTAGCGGATATCTTTGATGCATCGTAGTTAATTCCTCCAAATAGAGCAATGCTAGTAGAGGTATCTTTATCTTCATTAGTAAAAACAACATCGCTGTTTGGATAAACAAAATCCTGCGCACTTAACACTTGGTGAATTTCATAGCTATCTGAAAGCACATGTCCGGTTCCATCCCCAATGGCGGCAAAAGCTAGTTTATGCAATTGTCCCGCAGGAGCAATAAATACTTTCTTGGCATCACCTAAAAATCCAACAATAGGCTTCCAAACCAAATTATACAATGTCGAATCGGAAGGTTTATATAAGTTACTCATCATCGAAGAAACATCTTCAGCCAACATTAATGAATCCAAATGAGCTTGTTCAAATAACTTTATAAATACAGGTTCTTTTTGACCAGGACGAACAACATATGCAGCATATAGAACTGAATCGGTCCAGGATTTTCCATTGAAGTAATCAAAACTATGAAACATCAAAAAAGCTTCATCCTTTGCCAATCGAGATTTCAACGTTTCATAGTTCAACTGAAGTTTTTCTTGTTCTGTTTGAAACAACTGTGAACTTAACGAAAGCGAACGCTCTTTGAATTCAATAGAATCTTCAAGAACTTTCAGGTCAATGCCATTGTTTTTAATTTCTTCAAGTGACAACATTTGGGCATTCACATACTGACGCTTGAGTCCAAGCCAATTTTCAAAATTGTCAATTAAATTCAGATCCTTTGAATATAAAATACTGTTATGCATTAATTCGTTCGAACGCATGGTAACATTAGCCAAAAGCAATGAATTATTAATGGAAGACAATATAGATGCTGCTTTAGTTTGATTATAATTTAGAACAAGTGCATCGTATATTTCATAATAACTGGCATTTAGCTTGAGGAAATTCACTTTTTGTTCTTCGGTAAGGCTTGGAAGAATTTTAGTTAGTTGTTTGTTTTCTATTGACAATGATTGTTCAAATAATTTTAATGCTTTTTGATATTGGCCCATTTCGGCATACAATAATGCTATATTACTAAAACTCTTTGCAATATCAGGGTGATCTTCGTATAATGATTTTTTCCGAATTCTTAATGCCTGTTCATTAAGTGCCAAGGCTTTTTTAAATTGGCCCATTTGGGAATAAATGTTTGCTCGATTAGTTAAACTCTTTGCAACATTCGAATGATTTCTACCAAGAGATTTCTGGTATATATTTAATGCTAGTTCATTGAATGACAATGCCTTTTCAAATTGACCCAATTCTTTAAATAAGAATGAAATATTATTTAAACTCATGGCAACATCAGGATGATTTTCACCAAAAACTTTTTTTCGAATTTCTAACGCTTGTTCGTTAATAAACAATGCCTTTTCATTTTGCCCAAATTCTAAATACAATTGCGCTAAATTATTAAAACTCATGGCAACATCAGGATGATCTTCGCCATAATATACTTTCAATATTTCCAATGATTGTTCTTGAAATGCTAATGCTTTTTCATATTGCCCCAATTCGAAATATAATTTAGCAAGATTATTTAGAGTTATTGCAACATTCGGATGATTGTTGCCAAAAACTTTTTTTCGAATTAATAATGCTTGTTCGTTTAATGACAATGCCTTTGCATTTTGCCCTAATTCTGAATACAAATGAGCTAGATTATTTAAACTAATTGCAACGTCAGGATGCACATCGCCGAATGCCATTTTTCTAATATTTAATGCTTGTTCACTTAATTTCAACGCCCTTTCATATTGACCTATATCTGAGTACAATTGAGCTAGATTTCCTAAACTAATTGCCACATTCGGGTGATATTCGCCTTGCGATTTTTTGTAAATAATACATGCTTGCTCTTGAAATTGCAATGATTTAAAATACTGTCCCATTTTACTATACAATTGAGCTTGATTATTTAAACTCATAGCCACATCAGGATGAACTTCTCCAAGAGCTATTTTGTATGTTTTTAATGCAAGTTCATTTAGTGGTAATGCCTTTTCATACTGCCCCATTTCATAATAAAGAAGAGCTAAACTATTGACACTCGTTGCATAATCAAGATGCTCTTCTCCAAGAGATTTTGCATATGAGACCATTGCCTGCTCCTGAAATGGCAATGCCTTTTTATATTCACCTATTTGGGAATATAACTGAGCAATATTATTTAAATTCATAGCTACATCTGCATGATAAACTCCTAGGAGCTCTTTCCTTAATTCAAGTGCTTTTTTCATAAAATAAAATCCAAGTGAATCTTGAGCATCAATTGACAAATAATCCCTGGCTAAAACATCATAACTATTTGCAACATAAATATGTTTTTCTCCAACAATTCTCTTTTCAATAGGGCAAGCTATCTTAGCAATTTCCAAAGCCTCGGAATATCTATTCAACGAAAAAAGAAGTTCACCCTTTTCGAATAGAATATTTGAATATGTTGTATCACTTATTCCATTCTTTTCAAGTTCTTCTATACTTAATGAAATTTGCTCAAGTGCACTTTCGTATTTCCCTTCAGAAACTGCATTCTGATAATTTATATAACATTCATAGAATTTTTCGTTTTGCGCTTTTAAAAAAGAGCCCGAGAAGATGAGCAACAGAAATAATTTTATTTTCATATGAGCCAAATGCTTCATAAATAATGTAGAATACGAATGTTCAAAACTAACATAAAATCATCATGCCGTTACTGGAATGATAATATCACTTAAGATTTCCATCATGGAAAAATCATTAGTAATATGATTACTAGCTATTTATTATCAATTTCTTAAGAACTGTTATTAAAGGGTGTTACTTTTTAGTACTTTTTGGAATTAAGGTGAAATAAACAAAAATGCAAACTCACTATTCTGAATTACTCGAAGATTTTTTAATAAATGAAGGATATCAGTATCAAGGGAATAATATAAATTCAAATTTCACTCTTGACTTGCATGCATCAAACGGCAGTTGGAAAAACCATCTCGCTATAGACAATAATGATGGTCAATTAACAGTTCGCTGTATATGTCCCATTAGAGTGTCTCCTGATAAATTCTACCCTATGACTAACCTACTATGCAGAATAAATAGTGAGTTTATTTTTGGACATTATACCCTTGATTTTGAAGACGGGGAAATTAGTTTATTGATGTCAATGAATTTGACTGACAATAATCAACCAGAAACGCATATAAGGCAACTTGTATTTGCTGCATTTAAAAGATTCGATAAATATCTACCTGCAATTATGTCTGTAAATTACACCGACACACATCCTCTTATCATCTTCATTGAAACACATTCCAAATCACTTTAAACTAATAGATTATGTTTATTGAAAACTATAATAAATGTTTATTGAATTAATTAGAACTAAATCAATTATGTTAAAATTATTTTTTTCAATGAATCTTGCTAGATTATCAGTAATTAATACAACACATAATAATTTATAGAAATTTTAATTTTTTATTATATTGAACTCATTAAAATTTGATTAAAATATTTTTTGAGCAATTATAATGCAGTGTGAAAAATAATATTTTTTTTAATTTTATTCATAATTTAAAAGCTTTTAAATTTGATAATAATATTTTTAAGACTATTAATTTGCAGTCATTTAATTGAAATAAATTGATCAAAAGCAAATTTAATGAGTTAACCTATGTTTACAATTTGCTTTTCTAAACAAAATATATAGATTTGTAAAAATCATAAATCTCATTCAACAATTTAATGAATTACGCATCTTCGTTTAATCCGGAAAACCCTACAGACGAGGTGCTTATTAAAGGCCTTCTTACAAAGCAGAATGAATGGGTTCGAATTTTATATAACAAAGCAAGGCCAATAATTATTCGCTATGCTCTAAATAATGACAGCTCTGTTGATGAAGCAGAAGATCTCGTTCAAAACACGGTCATCGTCATTTACGAACAGATTTTATTAGGCAAACTTGTTTTAACTAGTTCAATGACAACCTATATTTATGGGATTTCTAAAAATTTATGGCTTAAGGAATTGCGTAAAAAAAGAAATCTGGTAGCGCTTCCTCCAGATGCTGCGGATTTTGAACATGAAAGTCAAGATGACTTAAGAGAAAATCGATTAAATCAACTTCAGAAAGCAATTGAAGAACTAGATGCTAAATGTCAAGAAATTTTAAAAAGTCGTTATTGGCAGAATAAGAAATTTGATGAAATGAGTCAGATATATAACACGACAGTTGCTTCTTTAAAGATGAAGAGTTCAAGGTGTCATGAGTCTTTACAATTAATTATTAAACGTAATGGATAAAGATAAAGACCTCGAATTGATTATTGATTACATCAATGGTGAATTAGGCTCCGAGCAAAAAAATAAGTTTGAAGAACGTCTCGCTCAAGAAATGGACTTAGTTGAGTCATTCAAGATTCAAAAAGAGATCCATCAAGCTTTTCTGAGAATTAAAATCAGGGAACAGGTCAAGTCTATTCATGAAGAGGCTAAAATTCTTGATCAAGCAAGCCAAAACAAAGCGAAAGGCAATTCTATGAATTTTATAGAAACTCCTAATTACAAATCGATTGAAAGTTCGAATAAAGTTCACGCAGACTATCATATTTTAAGAAAAATTGCAGCTGTGTTTATCTCCATTATGTTTATTGGGAGCTTATGGACATGGTTTAACCATAATACAGAAAGCACTAAACCCATTTCCAATAATGTAGCCCCTTTAGAAAATGATAGCACCTTCACTCCACATACAAACAAACTGAATATTGAGAAAATTGATTCTAATCAAAAATTTAAAAAAGAGTCATATTTAAAAAGAATTGAAATTGTTCAACTTAATCCTGACGTTAGCTTTGGATTTGGCCAGAAAAACAAGGTATCCAAAAAAATATTTTCCAAACGAATATGGAATTCCTCTAATGATTACAATTCCAAGTATAGACTAAATGCAGATACGTTATTCCTATATGTAAATACAAATTCCCAATCAGAAGAATTCCTATTTGAGATTCAGCATGATGATGAATCTCAAAGCACACTGGAAAACGGATTTTATTTTAAGTTGGACAATAATTTATACCAATTAAACAACAACAATATTTTAAATAAATTAATACTCCTTGAAAATAAAATTCAATTAAGTGAATTAAATAAACTAATTAAAAGAAAGTAATTTTTTTAGCAGATTGATTGTTCGCACATTTATTTCGAACCAATCAAAATTAGAATTCCAAGGGGCTGAGGTCAGATTTCAAAACAACACCCTTTCCAATTCCGGATCAAAGTCTAAAAATCCTTTAATACTATATGATTGATTAATCCCCTTTAAAGAGAAATAGTATTGCTCCG
>CALQJV010000040.1 GCA_943330985.1 Chitinophaga pinensis | reverse complement strand
GTTCCGACACCGGAAAAACAACCTTCATCGAACCCATCGAAACGGTCGATTTGAACAATGAAGTATTTGATTTGCTACAACGAGAACGCCGCGAGATAATTCGAATTTTACGTGTTTTAACTGCAAATATTCGGAAGCATCATACGCTAATTGTAAACTACGAAAAGGTTTTGAGTATTTTCGATTTTAATCGAGCCAAAACCTTACTTGCACTTGAGCTAGAAGCAACCTTACCCAATATTCTTCGAACATCGCAATTACGCTTATTGAACGCAAGGCATCCCATATTGGTGTTGCAGAATAAAGGTTCTGGGAAGCCGGTCATTCCGATGAGTTGTGAGCTCGATCATCAACAACGTTTGTTAATCATTAGTGGGCCCAATGCAGGCGGTAAATCCATCACATTGAAAACCGTTGGTTTGTTGCAAATGATGCTTCAAAGTGGCATGCTTGTTCCGGTTGATGAGCAAAGTGAAATGGGGTGTTTTCAACGTT
The DNA here is from genome assembly GCA_943330985.1 of Chitinophaga pinensis. The sequence goes on along the minus strand of CALQJV010000040.1, from coordinate 7,514 downwards.
TATTTGCCGATATTGGAGATAGTCAGTCGATAGAATATGAGTTGAGCACCTACAGTTCGCGCCTTGCCAAGATGAAATACATTTTGGAGTTTTCCGACAAGCGTACCTTGGTATTGATTGATGAATTTGGTACAGGTACAGATCCCGAATTAGGCGGTGCAGTTGCCGAAGCGATGCTGGAAGACTTGTCGCGCCGAAGAACCTTAGGTGTAATTACAACACATTACATGAACATTAAATTGGCCGCCGACCGTTTGGATGGAGTTCGGAATGCCTGCATGCTTTTCGATGATGATACATTACAGCCATTATATCAATTGGTCATAGGACAACCAGGAAGTTCTTATACATACATCATTGCAGAGAAAATTGGTTTGCCGGTGGCCCTGATAAATCGTGCGCGCAATATGACATCGAAAGATAAAGTAACGCTCGATCGGATGCTGCAGCAATTGCAAAAAGAGCAACAGGAATTACGCAAACTATTACAGATTGTTGACCAAAAGCAAACAGTTGCCGATAAATCGAAAGCGAAATTTGAAGAGCTCCAAGATAAAATGAAGCACAAGTTGGAACGAACTAGCGCCAATCAAGAAGAAACAAGCAAATTGATTGAGTTGGGCAAAAAGCTTCAATCCATTACCAAAGAATGGGAGGCAGCGAAAGACAAGAAGCCGGTAATTGCTAAAATGACGAAACTATTGTCGGCCGAAAAGCTCAAACGCCTTGATAAAAAACAGCAAGAGAAAAAAGAAAAAGTCAAAGCTCAAATTCTTGAAAAGAAGAAAGAAGAAATCAAGGTAGGCTCAAAAGTAAAACTCCTGAATGGCAAGCAAACAGGAGTTGTTGAAGATATTCAAAATAATAGAGCAAGAGTTATTTTCGGAAATATAAAAACACTTGCAAGTTTGGAAACCTTAGAAGTTGTGGACTAGTTTCTAAGTATCGTGATTGATCCATAACGTTCGAAATCAGAACTAGTGTAATCTTTTCCTTGTATTACATAGAAATAAACACCATCCGGAACAGGTCTTCCATCGCGGGTCCCATCCCAGCTATTTGAAGCACCTTCCCATTGAAATACCTCTTGTCCCCAACGATCAAATATAGATGAACGGAACTCGATAATTCCAGAAGCTTTGGCCTTGAAATAATCATTGTATCCGTCGCCATTTGGAGTAAAGCTGTTTGGAAGGTCAAGCGTAAATATTCCAATTTCAACAGTTATGTCTCGTGAAGTGCTATCAATGCACCCTCCATTATCACAAACTTGTTTTATTGAATAAGTTCCAGCCGATTCTAATAAAATTTGATTTAGAGCTGTTAGTGAAGTGGGGATGTTATTTACAAACCAAGAACATGAACTGCCACTAGCAGGAGATACAACGAGAGTGAATGGCGAATACCCATTTTCCGAATTTACGCCGAAAGAAGTGTTTGGATTTAAATCGTTAACAGTAACCTGATCTGTTGCAGTATTGCAACTATTAGTAGCACTTACAGTATAGCTGCCTCCTTCACTTACTGTGATATCAGTTGTTTGAATGCCATTTGACCAAGTAACTGGAAGTGTTGAAGTAGCTGTTAAAGTTACAGAAGAACCATTACACAAATCTAAAGAACCTGAGGTTGTTATTTGAACAGTGGCATTACTTAAGCTCACTAACTGGACTTCAATCGAGTTGCTATTACATGCGCTATTGTTGGCAACAACCCATAAAGATATTCCCGTTACTGTTGGTTGGTAAGAAGCTGATTGGGAAAGTAGAGTTTGTAAGGAAGCATCAGCATACCAGAAAATTAAATCACTGGATGTTGCAGTTAAAACCGGGATTGGGGTATTTTCGCAAACTTCAACAAGAGTTGATGTTACAGGAGTTGAGGGAGCCGCAACAACATTCAAACTAAATGTTCCAACGGACGATTCACATGATCCTGAAATAGAAACAGCATACAATGTTGTACTACTTGTTAATGCAGTGCTAAAGTTTGAACCAATTCCAATTTCAGTAGCTAAAGCTGCATCAGCATACCAATGCACTAAAGAACCCGGAATAGAATCAGCTTGAAGGTTTGCAGTTAATGCAGAATTACAATACGAATCATCTCCAATAATTGTAGGTGTAGGTAAGGTGCCAACATAAATAATGTGAGAGCGAACTCCGTTACATACATTGCCATTTACGGTATAGGTAACAGTAGATGAAGCATTAACAAGAGATGGGTCGAACGTATTTCCAATAACTCCATTTCCAGACCAAGTTCCGCCTGTTTGCCCAGTAATAAGGGCATCCAAGTTGATTATTGCGGATGAATTACAAACGAATCCAGGATTTGACCAGCTTGCACTAGGCCCTTGATTTACGTTAATTACTTGTGTATTTCCAAGCGAACACCCATTCAATTCGGCAGTGTAAGTGATAACAATATCCCCACTTAATCCATTGGGATCGAATGAAGTGCCGGTTACACCTTGCCCAGACCAAGATCCAGGACTGCTATTTCCCAATAAAGTCGATAAATCGATAATACTTGCAGATTCACAGATAGTTCCTGGGCTTGTCCAATTTGCCGTTAATTGTTGAACATTAATAACATGAGTTTCTGAATCTGAACAGCCAAGGGGACCAACAGAATAAGTAAACGAATTTGTTCCAACTGCAAGAAGTGGATTTAATAATGAACCAGTTAAACCTGGACCAGACCAAGTTCCTCCGCTTGTGCCACTTAAATATTGATTCAAATCGACTGATGTTGATGACGCACAAATAACAGCAGGAGCATTCCAAGTAGCAACAGATGCATTTACTAAAGTAATGGATTGAGTTTGAGAGGCGCTACAATTTCCAACCGAAGCGGTATACGTAATGTCTACCGAACCTGAAATTCCTGCAGGATTAAAAGAATTGCCCGTAACACCTTGTCCCGACCATGTGCCTCCAGAAGTCCCTGTAATGAGGGAATTTAAATTTAGTGGATTGGCATCTGTGCATATAGCTTGAGAAGTCCATGCTGCTGATATTGGTGTGCTATTTAACTGAACCTGAACAGGTGTGCTATAGCAAATTCCATTTCTAGTAACAACCCAAAATGATGTATTCGTTTGGGTTGGTTGGTAATTCGCATTTTGAATCAAAAGATTTTGCAATGACTGATTAGCAAACCAAAAAATGGAATCGGACGATGTTGCTGTTAAAAGAGGTAAAGGCTCATTTGAACAAACATTTACAACCTGACTTGTTGATGGCGGATTGGGTGCTTGAAAAATGGTAACAGTTCTAGAAGAAGCATTCGAAACACAAGAGCCCGCATTTTGAACCACATAATACGTTTGGTTGATACTTAGGCTTGGCGAAATCGAAATTCCATAACCAGCAACAGTTGTTAGTGCAGCGTCCGTATACCAAGTTGTAGTGGCTCCAGGTATTGAATCTACAGTCAAAGTTGCCAAATTGTTGGAGCTGCAAATCAAACTCGGACCTGAAATGTTTGGAGCAGGTATAGCGCCAACAAGAAGAATGTTTGAACTACTTCCTGAGCAGGTTGTACCTTGAACTGTATACGTGACAGTTGCCGAACCCGAAACCAAGGCTGGATTAAAGAAATTCCCTGTAACACCCGTTCCCGACCAAGTTCCACCAGTTTGTCCTGTTACTAAACTATTTAAATTAACGGGAGATGCCGAGTTGCAAAAAACTCCCGGATTTGTCCAGCTGGCATTAGGTCCTGGGTCAACGTTAATTGATTGCGTGTTTGTTTTAACACATCCGTTAAGCGAAGCTGTATATGTAATACTAACCGGACCACTCAAACCAGCTAGGTTTAAAGTAGAACCAACAACTCCCTGCCCACTCCAAGTTCCTGGAGTACTTAAGCCTGATAAAGGAGCTAGGTTATATGTGCCGAGCGATCTGCAAATTGTTCCAGGAGAGGTCCAATTGGCAACAATACCTTGTAAAAATATAACATGAGATTCCGTAGAGGAGCATCCTGCTCCACCCACTGTATAAGTGAATGTATAATTCCCATTCATAAAATATGGAGTAAAAATATTTCCGGCAATTCCTTGACCAGAAAAAGTTCCTCCAGGGGTTCCTGTTATAAATTGACTAAAGTCAACAACTCCTGCATAATTACAAATTACAGGTGGTGGTGTCCATGTGGCCGAACCATTAGTAAAAATAGGGACTGCTTGAGTTAACTGCGCTGTACACCCACCAACTCCTACGGTATATGTTAAAGATATTGTTCCTGATAACCCAGCCGGATTTAAAAAATGACCCGTAACTCCTGGCCCAGACCAAGTTCCTCCGGGGGATCCGGTTACCAATAAATTCAAATCAATGGTTTGCGAGTTGGAACAAATAGAAGGAATTGTCCAGGTTGCAGAAAATGGTGTATAAGGTGCACTACATCCAGCGTTAACGTAAGTTGGTGTTCCGGCAATATTAAAATCAACCCTTGCCCCATCTTCATCGCCAATACCTCCCGTTTGAGTAATGAGCTGGGTTCTGAAATATGAAACTTGGTCGGAACATCCGGGAATATTTGTAAATGAAATGGTAGATGTTTGTATATCGGGACTAGCGTTTGGAACGTAATTTAAAAAATGACCCGAAACTGTATTGTCATTAGCATACAATATGTACAAAGTGTCTCCCAACTGAGCGAAAAATCCAGGGGTTGTACTTACTTGATAACTCGTTATCAATAAAACTTTTGAATAAGCAGGAAGAACACCATTTACGGGTTCAATTAATTGACCGCAAGAAACTATTTCAGAATTAAATGCTGCAGTTGCTTGAGAAGTGGTTGAATTTTGAATCAATCCATTGAAAGGGAGATTTGTGTTTGCCCATCCAACAGTCATATTATTTGTTGATAAAGCGGTTCCCCCAACTCGAAATCGAAGCATCTCATTCCTACCTTCCTCAGCTGAACATGCATTCACTAAGATGCTTTCAATTTCAATACATCCTGATTGCGCGGTTGAATTCTTGACTATGAAATTTAATGCGATAGACAAAAAAAGGATAACGTAATTTTTCATTCTGTTAAGTAAAGATTAATTCAAATTTTAAAACGGCAAGTTACATGTAGAAATGACAAAATCAAACAAGAACATGGAAATATTGTATATTGATATTCAGTGTATTGCAATTGTAGTCTAATAATTATGGAAATAATTAATAATAACCATTTCTTGAAATTGTACTAATTCCCAAATACAGCTTTGCTGAAAATAGATAAATCAATTTTATCAAATAATTAAAACAAGAATTTTAAAGTAAAGACAGGGAAGACCTCAAAATTAACCCCCAATCTCTATTTCTAGAAATTGAGGGCCATCATTCAACCATCTCGAATGATATTTTAAAGAATGTATATAAAAAGTAAGATTGCATTTTAAATACGCATGTATATATTGAAAATTGTGCAGAATGAGTCTTATTTAAACACTTCGCTAATTGAAATGGTTAATTATATTCTGATTATTGAATTGAGTTTATTGTACCTGCAATATATTCATACGGACTGCAACAAATTTGCAGTCATTCAAAATGCTTCAATAAATAATGGGGGAGTTCATTAATAATCTAGTAATCAACGATTAAAATTTGATTATTTCAACTAATGAGAATAGTAAATAGGAAGTTGAATTAATTGTTCTCTGTTAAAACAATAAAATCATTCTTTAGAGGATTAGTATTTCGATATAATTCTAAAATGATATCCTTAGATTGCTCAATAACAAAAGAATGCAGAGTTTCTTTTCGTTCTTGTAAAGTTCCCATTGGATAAATCATCGACCAAATATTCTGCAGCCGCGAAATTTCAACAAGTAATTTCTTTTTTTGAGCCCGAATAATTTTTTTTGAAAATCGATCTAATTGATTTTCTATTCGCTTGTTTAAAGATTCGGTGCTTTGAGAAAGCGAGAAATCAATGGAGCGGGCAATTGAATTTAATCGTTCCATAATCTGATGGATTTGCTTCCTTTCGGCATTCAATTCAAGATCATGTTCCGACAATGAAAGTGTGATTTTCTTTTCAATGTCAACAAGTTCCAAAAATAAATCGCTGGATTCTAAACCCAACTTCAGAATTCTCAGGGCATTTACTTTATCAATAATCATGGCCGATTGACGAAGGATCAAAGCCGGATAAGGAATTTGATAGTGTTTGAAAATCTCCCCAAACTCCAACCAATAGCCAATTTCGGCCCCTCCGCCTATATAGGCAATATTGGGTAAAATCGTTTCTTGGTAAAGTGGACGCATCACCACATTGGGCGAAAAGCGTTCTGGAAATTCCCTAATCTCGGTATTTAACTCAACGGCATCCCAAGTATGTTTCGAATCATGAGTTTTGAAAGTTCCGTCTTCTTCTATGATGCGTTCACGATATCCATCAAGCATGTAAAAGAAGTTTATCTCTCTTCCTTTAACTTGGGTTTTATAACGCTCTTCAATTTTATTTCGGGTGCTTTCTATTGCTCTAAAACTGTTTTTCTCTAAGATATCTTTTGTCATCGTAACTGCAAATTCTTGCTTTAGTCGCTTATCGTCAGCATCTAAAATAAGAACACCCAAATCACCTAAAATCGCATGGACTAAATACCGAGTAGCAAGCGAAAGTGTCGGTAATGAATAAGCTTTGGTATAAATTTCCATCAGCCAATTCGAATCTTCACTTTTTCCTGAAAGCGCTTTCAATTCTTCCAAAACCTCCTCCATTCCAGCATTCGAAAACCGACCAACAGGACCTTTTTGATCAGTGTTCCATTGTATGTTTTTCCCGAGAACAGCAGCGTGGTTTATTTCTTCAACATCATGATCTTCGGTTGCCATCCAAAATACAGGAATGAAATCATGATTCGAATATGTTTTACGAAGATCTTCAGCCAAACGAATCGCCGAAATGATTTTCAATGTTGTGTAAAGTGGACCCAACAAAATGCCAATTTGTTGCCCCGTTGTAATTGTATAACAGGCACTGCTTCGCAGTCGTTCGATGTTATTAGAAACAGATTCATCTAGAATACCTGCAGCTAAATACTGTTCTTTCAAAACATCAACAAGCAATATTCGATTGCACGTTTGTTGGCTTTTTCGATCAATAAAACCTGCAAAATTTTCTAAGGTTGGTGCGGCTTCGTAAAATGGACTTAAAAAAGGATCTTGGTCGATGTAATCGCAGACGATAGGAGAAAATTTCCCTGTTTTACGGATTGGAACGTAGCTGCAATTGCTTTTCATTTAACGAAAGTACCGAAAAGATCAAACTCCTCCGCACGATCAATTTTCACCTGAGCGAAATCGCCTATTCGAACATAATTGTCCGCTGCATTTACCAATACTTCGTTATCTACTTCGGGCGAATCAAATTCGGTGCGACCAATAAAATAAGGACCTTCCTTGCGATCGAAAAGGACTTTGTATGTATTGCCTACTTTTTCTTGATTGAGTGTTGCCGAGATTCCTTGTTGCAAATCCATCACGGCATCGGCTCGC
>CALQJV010000039.1 GCA_943330985.1 Chitinophaga pinensis | reverse complement strand
GCCTTTTACTTTAAACGCCGTCCCGAAGGATACGACAAAATGAAAAGTTGTGGTCGTGTTGTGATTGCCGATGATGTTGAAATTGGCGCGGGCTGTACCATTGATAAAGGTGTAACAGGCGACACAGTTATTGGAAAAGGAACAAAATTCGACAACCAAATTCATATTGGCCATGATACCGTTGTTGGTGAAAACTGCCTGTTTGCTGCTCAAGTAGGTGTTGCCGGTGTGGCAACCATCGAAAATAATGTGATCATTTGGGGACAAGTGGGTGTTTCGAAAGACTTAACCATTGGAGAAGGAGCCATCGTTCTCGCTAAAAGTGGCGTTGGAAAAACACTGAAAGGAAACACCACCTATTTTGGAATCCCAGTTTCGGAAGCCCGAGAAAAAATGCGTGATTTAGCAAACATTAAACGCATTCCGGATATTCTGGATACCGTTTACAAGCGCGATAAAAAATGAAATTCGCTTCATGCATTTGTCGTAACAAATTATCAAATTGAATACAGTCCATTCAAATACAAACGATCAACACTACCGGCAGCAGCTGTATGCGCTTCTGCAGGTAACGCGTGCGATAAATAATAATTTCCCGTCCTCCGATTTATTCAGCATTTTCGAATATATCTTAAGCAGGCAATTAGGATTTAGCAAGTTTGCTTATTGTAGTTTTGATGAGATTTGGAAATGGCCAGTTTCTTTCGGGGCTACCCAAGAGACTTTAAATATTAACCCTGAATTTGATTTGGCGCCATTTCTAGATATGACTTTCTTATCGGAGCAAGACAATCCCCAACTCCAAAATTTCGATCTTGTCATTCCGATTCATCATAAAAATAGAGCCTTGGCATATTTGCTCGTTGGGGAACTCGACGTAGAACTGATGAAACGTGAGCGGAAGTTCGATTTAGAGTTTATTCAAACAATCAGCAATGTGATTGCGGTTGCCATTGAAAATAAGCGGTTGTTTAAAGAAAATGTTCAACAAGAGATTTTTAAACGAGAGCTCAATATGGCACGCGAAGTTCAATCGATGTTGATTCCATCTTTCTTGCCTAATGATGAATGTGTAGACTTTGCTGCATTTTATCAACCACACCGACAAGTTGGAGGCGATTATTATGACTATATCAGACTCAATGATGATGAGATGATTTTTTGCGTGGCAGATGTTTCTGGGAAAGGTATTTCAGCTGCAATTCTGATGGCCAATTTCCAGGCGTATTTAAGAGCCATGGTTCAGCAAGAGTCGGACTTGAAACAATTAGTGGTTGGGCTAAACGACCGAGTGGTTCAGAGTGCGAAAGGAGAGAAATTTATCACGCTTTTTATTGCTCGATACAATGCCCAAACGCGCGAATTGATATATGTAAATGCGGGCCATAATCCACCCGTATTAAAAAAGCCTGATGACATAGAAATTCTCACATTGGGCACGACCGGTTTGGGGATGTTAGAAAAACTTTTCCGTTTAGAATCAGGTAAATTATATATTCCAAGTGGCTCTGTATTGGTTTGTTACACCGATGGATTGGTAGAACAAGAAGATGATTCAGGAGCTGATTTCGGCATTGAACATTTAACGGAGTTGATTGAGCAAAATTCGAATAAAACGTCTGAGCAAATCAATGCTTTACTAGTGCAAAATCTTGCTAGTTACAAAGGAAATCAACCTTATGTTGATGATATTGCCTTGCTTACCTGTCGTTTTCACTAGAATCAAAATTTCTAGAAAAATTTTTGAAATGAAATCTGGGCTTACAACTTAATTCTCTAATATATTTCCAGTCGGTCTAGGCGCATTCTTCTGATTATGATAAACGTCTAAGGCAACCAATATGGCTATCATCGACCAAAATGGTGCAGATGCCTTGTCTTGGTCAAGAAAGTTATTGAGAAACCCATGGAAGTAATAGGTAAATAATCCAATCAAAATCCCAATAGCTAGGAATTTGATTTCCTGAGATTTTGCTTGAATATATATGCGTCGTCCAGTCCGAATAGTTAAAGCGATTAACACAACAAATATCAATGCTCCAATGAGTCCTGTTTCAGCCAAAGGACTTAAATATTCGCTATGCGCGTTTCCTAATGCCCCGGAATTTGTGCTTACATAGGTTTGTTCGTACGATCGTTGAAAAGGAGCATACTGAAACCGGAAAGTACCAGGACCAAAACCAACCATAGGCTTACTTTTAAACATGCGAATAGCTGAATTCCAGCGGTTTATACGTTCTAAATTAGATGCGTCATTTTTAATGTTAGAAACTGATTTAAGGTGTTTAGAAATGTCTTTTGAAGAACTTTGTTTGTTGCTTGCTATTTTTTCGGCAATTGGATCTTTATATATAAATAAGATAGAGGTAACTACAATTATCCCCAATACAATTATCCGCCAATTAATTTTAAAAAGGAAAATAAGATAAACACCATAAGACAAAACGATACTAAGCCATGCGGCGCGAGTGAATGACAATATAATTCCTATAAAAATAACAGAGAAAAATAGGAGAGAGGCAAGTCGCGTTTGGGCATTGTATGATTTATCGAATGCAAACACAAACATAATTGGTAGCATCATGGCAATAACCGCCCCATAAATTGTATGGTCTTTAAAGAATGGTTGCATTACCCAATACAAAGCATCTTTCTCGATGTTGTAGTGAAAGAATTGAAAGATCGAGTAGATTATGACGATGCTTAAAGGGATGGTGAAAATCCAAATCCAAAAACGAATGTTTTCTTTTTTTCTAAAAATTTGTGTGGCCACGAAATAGAAAGATACCACAAACCATAAACGCGCAATTGTATATTTTATAGATACCAAAGGCATCGAGCTAGTGAACGAAGTAAATGTCATCCATAAGAGCATACATATTATTGTAATTGTTATGGGATGCTTGACAATTCTCCAATCAAATCCCCCTTGGTATAATAGTCGAAAAATAAAAACCAGCATTACCCCAAAAAGCAGCGGTTCTGTAGGAAGTGTTAGTGCAGCAAATTCCGAAAATTCGACAGTGAGTGAAAATGGGGTGAAAAACAAAATGAAATAAACCAGCTTATCGAGAGCGACTAATACTGCAAAAAGGATTAGAACAATAACAGGGAGGATGGGTAATAGAAATACCTCCTTTGTTAACAACCAACAGTTTAGTGCTATAAAAACCAAAACAATCCCATAAAAAAAGGATGTAGGTCGAAAATCAAATAAACGGGCTAATCGATTAATCAAAACGTGTTCGGATTCGCTGAATATTCTCAATAATTATAACCAATAATATCCCGAGTAGAAAAGTAGATATTGTTGATATTAAAACAATTAGCCAGCGAATGGGGTATGTTTTCTTTTCGGCAACTCGAGCAGAATTAACGATAAATTTATGAGGTATTTTTTCAGTCGCATCCACTTTCGCTTCTTCAAATTTCTTTTTCAATCTACTCAATGCTTCACGATCGTAATCCATATCCTTTGAAATGGAAGAATACAAACCACCATATTTTGCTAGAATGGCCATCTTTCCATCAATAATATTAGTAGCTGTCATATTTCCCGCTAACAATGCTTTCCCATATGCTTCACTCAATCGTTCCACCTGCGAACCATAATCAAGAACTCCCAATGAACGAAGTTTATTCAATGTGTCTTCGCGGGCCTGAATATATTTCGTGAAATCGAAGAATTCTCTTTCAACAATTGCGAGTCCTTGAGCAGCACGATCATGTTGCATACGTGTTTTTACAGAATCTAGTAGCGTAGCAATATCATTGGCCATATCTGCTGCCAAGTTTGGATCTTCATCTAAAACATCTACTCGAATTGATAAATATTCTGTTCTATTAAAGGATATATTTTCTTCAAATTTCTTATTGAGTTCTGTTATGGGATAACGACCATCAATGTTAATTCGATAATGCTCCATTAAATTGTACTTCGAAATAATTTTCTCCCTGATTTCATCGGAGTTTAATATCTGAAGCATTTGTTCTACCTGCTCCTCTTCACCAAATTGAAGAATGTTTTCTTTCTCAAAATTATTTTCACTTAATAATGATTTTGATATCGAACTATTGGTAGTTGGAAACATAGTAACCGACGATTTATATCTCGGTTTAATGAAAAACTCGGATGAAAATATAATCGAAGCAACTAAAGCTGTTAATGTTACAATCAGGATTGGCTTTCTTTTTTTCCAAAGAAAAATCAACATGTTTGTTGATTGAAATAAACTAACTGATTGATTTGAATCCATGTTATAAAAAATCGAGTTTTACAGAATAAAGGCAAAAGTAATATTTTCGATGAACTAGGCTTTAACCATATTTAAGTATTCTAAATATGGATTTAATGTGAAGTAATCCAATGGCAAATGCAAAAATTATGGAAGCTCCCGAAAATAAAATTAGCCCTAAAAACCAATTCATGAACAATAGTTTACTTAGGTAAGCAAGCAAAATTACCATGGGAATGAAAATGAATAATTGCGTAAGAAGACGAACATTGGTCTTAAATTTAAATATGCGTTGCGCCAAATAAACTTGCAGCAATGCAGTAATACATTGTGTAATTAAGCTAGATAGCGCGGCTCCTTCTGCCATAAATTTAGGAATGAGAACAGCATTTAATATTAAATTGAAAACCATTCCTGAGCCAGCCATCAAATTGAGTTGGAATAAATTGCCATTTGCAGTAAGTAATGTTCCAAATATATATGACACAGAAGTTGCCATAAAGCAGCCCATTAAAACTGAAAATACTTGCGCCGATTCCAACACATGCTCCTCATAAAGTAGGTCCATAATGTCAACATTATAAAATGCACAAGCCACGGTTATAACAATTGCTGGTGTTAGTAAAATGGTAAATGCTAGTTTCACTAATTGTTCAACAGATTCTTTATGACGAAGCATTCGTGCAAACATGGGTAAAAGCAAACCTGCAAAAAGGAAAGAAATCATGTTCGCCGAATCCAACAAGCGGTAAGCTGAAGCATAAATACCACTTTGAGTTGCTCCTGAACCATTGGGCAATATTCTTTCCAGCATCACAGTATCAACACGATTGTAAAAGGTCATCAATAACACCAAAATGGCAAAGGGAAAACTCTTTTTTAAAATAAGCACAAAAAACGCCCTGTTCCATGTTAGACGCTTAAACGGCGCTTTTCTAAAAACAATAAAAAAGGTGATTATGGTAGTTAATATGTATGAAAAAGTTTGTGTGTAAATAAACCATTCAATCTGAAATTTCCCCTCAAAAACATGTCCCCAAAGCAACAAACTGCAAAATAAAATCATGAGACTTCGGTCGAGTACCGAAATAATACTATCTGTTTTAAAAAGATGCAGCCCGGCAAGATTCGAGCGCATATACAAAATCATAAATGCCAAAAACTGGTTGAAGCCCATCAATGCAAGCAACCCAAGTTGAAAACGAGAATAACCGATTAACGCTCCAGCAAGCATGGTAACAACCATGAAAACGACCCCAAGCATAAATTTCAAAACGAGAATGCTCGAAAAATGCTTGTTTATCAGGTGATTGTTTTGAGCGATGTTTTTGTTATTGAAATTGGTAATTCCAAAATCGAGTAGGATATTTAATAGGAATGAAAAATTAAATATCGCGAAGTACATTCCATAGTCTTCGGTACCAACAGCTTGTTGAACAGCTCGGTCAATGCCTAAAATCCAAAATGGTTTTATGCAGAGGTTCAGTAATAAAAGAAGCGCTAAGTTTTGAATGAATTTCTTTTGCATTGGGGTTGCTTAACGCAGCCGATCGGCCGAACGAATTAATTTATCATCCTTTCGAATGGCTTTGTTTGCAAGGAACAAAAAAACAATACTTAATGCGGGAAGTAATAAACCTACACCATAAGTTTCTTTTACATGAAGTTCTGTAATGTGTTCAATCGATTTATTGACAATACCCACCAATAGCAATAACATCGCAGTATTCGCCATCATAGCAGATGCGGCAAGACGCATTTGAACTTGTCTTTTCTTATATAAAAATAAAATAACTGTAGGGAAAAGTGTGAGTAAAATGCCTACAGAGATAAGCGCAGGTTGACTTATAAGGACTGTTTCTTTCGGGATTATTTGCACTAAACCACCTAAAAAAAGCTGATAAGTTGCATTGGCTGTTTCAATGTTGTAGAGCGGTACAGCCAAAAGCAATCCCGAACATATTGCAGCTAATAAAAGGTAAATACTTTGAATCCGTTGAATCATTTTACTCTTAAAATTGCAAAAATAGGAAATGAACGGAGTTTTCCTTTCAGATAAAAAATCTATTTTAATATTTGTATAAGCAAAATTTGTATTATTGCATTAGAATATTATCAAAATATCCATCATTTAGTTCACGCTCAATACAATCTTTCACAAGGTTTGAGCAAATCACAATCCCCTTAAAACATCAAATACGAGTCATTAATAACGGATAATCCGCATGTACGACATTCTTGAACTGAATGCCAAACTTGTAGGTGAATTGCGAGAAATCGCCAACAAGCTAAACATTTCAAAAGCAGAAGTCCTGAAAAAGCAAGATCTCATTTACAGAATTCTTGATGAACAGGCATTAAACCCCAAAGAATCTATTCGATTGAAAAAGAAAGAAAAGGCAGAATCTGTCCCAATGGAAGACAACAACGAAAAAGTTGTTAAAAAGAATTTGGAAGGCGTAAAAATTACGCTTAATCCTGCGGAAGTTCGCAAGATGGCATCTCAGGCCATGAAAGATGAGAAGGATGCGGTATCGATTTCTCCAAAAGCAGTGAAAGCTGAAAAGGTTGTTGATGCTCCAAAACCTTTGCGTGGGAGAAAGCCTAATGCAGTTAAAGAAGTCATTGCAGAAATCACTGTTCCAGCGATTACTCCAATTGCTGTTAAACCTCGACCAGAAAAAGCATTAACGAAGAATAATCCTCGTGCCGTCAAAACGCCATTGCAAGAGAAACCAGCAGAAGTAGTTCCTGAAAAATCGGAAACGCCTCCTGTAATTGAACCTGTTAGAAACGTTCCCAATCCACATCCGGATGGAAAATTAGCTCGAAACGATCGAAGAGATCGCAGTAACAGAACCCCTTTCGATAAACGTACTGATAATCTTGCAAATTATCAACCTCCTGCAAACCAAGCGCAATCGACTCCATCTGATGCCATTCCGAATGCTCCGCAGCAGACAAATACGCCAAGCCCTTCACCCAATCAACCCAATCAACGCAATAACTGGCAAAATAATCCGAATAACCCCCGTCAGCAACAGCGCCCACAACAACACCAACAGCAACAACGCAATCAGCCGGTTCAACAAACAGCTCCTGAGCCAGCTACAGTCGATCTTCTAAGTAATATCGATTTGGTTGTGTCAACCGAAGGTGTATTGGAAATGATGCCCGACGGATTTGGTTTTCTTCGTTCATCCGATTACAATTATCTAGCTTCGCCCGATGATGTGTACGTTTCGATTGCTCAGGTAAAATTGTTTGGGCTTAAAACGGGCGATAATGTGGAAGGTGGAGTTAGAGCACCTCGCGAAGGAGAAAAATATTTTCCGCTAACACGTATCGATAAAATTAATGGTCGCGATCCATCGTATGTGCGCGATCGTGTGCCTTTCGATTTCCTTACTCCAATGTTTCCTGATGAAAAATTGAAACTTACAGGACACAAACAAGGAACGCTTTCGACCCGAGTGATGGATTTGTTTACACCCATTGGAAAAGGTCAACGTGGACTTATTGTAGCGCAACCAAAGACTGGTAAAACGGTCCTTTTGAAAGAAGTTGCCAATGCCATTGCAGCCAATCACCCAGAGGTTTACTTGATCATTTTATTAATTGACGAACGTCCGGAAGAAGTTACCGATATGGCCCGCAGCGTAAAAGCAGAAGTTATCTCTTCTACGTTCGATGAACCCGCAGAACGCCACGTAAAGATTGCAAACATCGTTCTCGAAAAAGCAAAACGCATGGTTGAATGTGGGCAAGATGTTGTTATTCTTCTCGATTCAATTACTCGTCTAGCACGGGCTTACAATACCGTTCAACCCGCTTCTGGAAAAGTGCTTTCGGGTGGTGT
>CALQJV010000038.1 GCA_943330985.1 Chitinophaga pinensis | reverse complement strand
TGTAGAAACAAAAATCTTTTAAAATGCGAATAATTAAGATTTTGATTTTCTCTTCGCTCTTAAAAATGTTGATATTACTGGAATTGCAGTAATTAATATCAGAGCAAGTATGATATAACCCAAATAATGTTCTGCATTAGGCCAAACGGTTCCCAAAAAATATCCGATTGTTAAAAGCGAACCCACCCAAGCAGCAGCGCCAAGTATATTCGCAAACATAAAATTTGCAAATGGCATTTTAATAAAACCTGCTACGATGGGAGCAAATGTTCGGATTACAGGTAAAAAGCGCCCAATAATTAAGGTTCTCGAACCATATCGTGCATAAAACTCTTCGGCAGTTCGCAAATGACTTTTTCGAAAAAAGAAAGTATCTTCTCGTGTATGAAGGCGATCTCCTGTTTTATATCCGAAGTAATATCCAAATGTGCTACCTAAAACTGCAGTTATAAAAACCAACGAAATGACTAATTCAAAGGGATGATTAAGCACGCCTGTGGCACATAATAGCCCCGCTGTAAACATCAAGGAATCGCCAGGTAGAAAAAACCCAAAGAACAAACCATTTTCAACAAATACAACGGCAAGCAGGAAAATCAAACCTCCATACTCGATGATGTTTTTAGGTTGAAAAAATGTGAGGAATTGTTGGATAATTTCCAGCATCTATTTAAAATAATACTTGCAGTAAATGTACGATTCAGTTCAATGCGGGAAGGGTGAATATTTGCGTATTCCAGTATTCACCTCGATCTTTTACACCAAAAGCATGAAGCTTTACTTTGCCTGATTCATAAACGCAAATACGAAAAAATCCCCGTTGGTTATCGTCCATGAATCTTGCTTGATAGCGATAACGATTTAGTTCGGTTTGCTTAGATCCTGAGCCACTTACAATGCAACGAATGTTATTGATATCAAAATATTCCATGGCATGCTCGTGTCCCGAAACATAAATAACCTGGGGATACTTCTGCAAGATTTCTTCAACGCTTTTGCGATACTTTTTGTATCGTGGCTGAGGCAAATCCTGACTAAAATATCGGTTCAATCCAAGCAAACCGAACAATTGAAATGGAGTGAAATTAACAAGTGAGCGCATGGGCTCGTTTACATGCACATGTTTTCCATTGCTATATAAAGGATGATGAGCAGCAACAATACTAACATGGCCTTTTCGGCTCGATTCAGCCAACATGCTATCCAATTTCAACAAAGCTGCTTTTCGGGTTTGCTTCCGATTCATATTTGGCATTTTCTCAACAGAATTGAGCATATTCGACTGCAACCACCATTGAGAATCCAAGGCAATCAAATCGATTTGATCACTCAGAGAAATTTGCGTTGGGCCAGGAAGTCCAGGTGGGGTTGAAAAAACTCCTTTATCTTTATTCTTTACAATTGAATTTTCTTTAAACCAAGAATTCGCAAAATCGGCCTGTAATTGAATGGCTTTTTTGCCGGATCGTTTGCCATTGCTCCAATCGTGATTTCCTGGAATTATGGAAACATTTCCGCGATAAGCAACGAGCAATTCGTATTGTGATGATAATTTCCTTTGGGAAATGGCATTTTTTTTTGCCGATTGATTAGGATTTAAACCTTGCGGATAGCAGTTATCGCCAAGAAAAACAACCGAACTTGCTGTATCGTTAAAGGTTTCGAAAGCAAGTAATTGCAATGCATCTGAGGGAATGGTATCATTGCCAGTATCGCCAATTAGATAAATGGAATGCACAATCCGATCTTGTCCATGAATTTCAAAGACAAATGAAAACAAGAAAAGCAGTATGGGTAAAATATGTTTCACTCCGCAAAGGTATTGGAAGATTTGTAACTCTTTAAAATTAGATGTCAAAGGTTGGAGTGAATGAGTATTTTTACCCGCAGAGAATCCATGTTTAAACGCGAATTTCTTTTACGAATTTTATTTATTCTAAACCTCATCGCGGTTGTTGGATTGGGGACTTCTTACCTCGCATTATTCTTGAGTCCAGAGCACTTTTGGATGTTTGCATTTATGGGGCTTGCGTATCCCATTTTGCTCATTTTGAATAGTATTTTTGTCTGTTTTTGGATATTTGTTCGATGGAAAAGAGCGCTGTTTTCAGGTATCATCATACTCATCGGCCTTTCTAAGATAAACGATTTATATCAATGGAGAAGCAAGATGGAAGAATCTTCCAGTGAAAATGCTCAAGCAGTAGATTCGACATTCAAAGTGCTTTCATATAATGTTCGTTTGTTTGATTTATACAATTGGACAGAGAACAAACAAACGCGCAACAACATCATGGATTTAATTCAAGGTGCGGAAGCAGATATACTTTGTTTGCAGGAGTTTTTTTATGAAGACACGGGTGTATTTAATACACTCGATACCTTAAAGCAGATTCAACGTGCTAAATATGTGCATATCGAACATTCTGCGCATGTAAAGGAGGTAAACCATTGGGGAATTGCTACATTTTCTCGCTATCCTATTGTTGGCAAAGGCTTAATCGTTTTCCGCGATAGCACTGACAATATCTCCATGTTTACAGATGTGAAAATAATGGATGATACGGTTCGCATCTACAATTTACATTTAGAATCAATTCGATTTCGCAGAGAAGATTATAAAGTTCTTCAAAATATAACTGGTGTTGAAGACAATACGAATTTAGATGGCCCGCAGAAAATAATTTCGCGCATGCGAAGAGCATTTATTCGAAGGGCTCGACAAACCGACATCATTCGCAAACATATTGAAGATAGTCCTTTCCCAGTAATTGTAACGGGCGATTTCAATGATACGCCAAACTCTTACGCCTATCATCAAATATCGAATGGATTGAAAGATGCCTTCCGAACTTCTGGATCAGGATTAGGCACAACCTATATTGGCAAAATTCCCTTTCTTAGAATCGATTACATTTTATACAATGCGGAAGTCTTTGAATCCTTATTTTTCAAAGTGATCCGAGAGAAATATTCCGATCACTATCCGGTTTTAAGCAAATTAAAACTTAAACCCCGGTTATAAATTAAAATAGAAATCGGAACAGCATAAACAATCCTCCCGAAAGCAACATGGTAACAGGCAGTGTTAGCAACCATGCAATGGCAATGTTTCGGATGGTTCCACCTTGGAGATTTTTAAATCCATTCGAAGAAACCATACTCCCGGCAACACCTGACGATAAAACCTGGGTGGTACTAACTGGTGAACCAAAATAACTAGCAACTCCAATCGTTAACGCTGAAAGAATTCCCGCACTAGCTCCTTGAGCATAGGTTAAATTCTCCTTACCAATTTTTTCTCCAATTGTAACAACAATGCGCTTCCAACCAATCATAGTACCTAAGCCTAATGAAAGCGATATGATTAATATCACCCAATTGGGAGCATATTCAGTAAACGATTTCATCTCTTTTACCGATGAATCTAATTTTTTAAAATCCTCTTTCGATAATGAATTAAGTGCGCCAGATGCCTTTAATTTTTTTATGTGAACACCTATAAAAATGATGTCCTTTCTTAGACCCAATAACTCCGATTCTGGTATTAGTTTATTGGTCCGATTTCGATCGAATGCCTGACGAATATCGAACAACTCGGCTTTAATCTGATCTGCAATTGCACGGTCAATTGGGTTCATTTTAGTATTATCTAAATGGATAACTTGATCCAATACCATTTGAGACGATGCTTCCATCTGATACAAATTGCGATTGCTATCCATGGCAAATTTCATCGGAGCAATACTAATCAGAATGAGCATAATTAAACCCACTCCTTTTTGTCCATCGTTAGAGCCATGCGTAAAACTTAAACCCGCGCAGCTTGTAATTAACAAAGCACGAATCCAAAATTTGGGAGGTTGATCTCCATTGGGAGCTTTAAAAATATCAGGATCTTTTACAAATTTCCTTAACAATGTCATGCTAAACAATGTTAAACCGAAACCAAGCAATGGAGAAATAAGCAATGACAATGCGGTTTTATTTGCACCGGCCCAATTTACGCCCGATAAATCACCATTGGCTGAGGTCAATGAAAAAACTACACCTACACCCAAAATTGACCCGATTAAAGTATGTGAACTGGATGCGGGAATTCCGAGATACCAGGTTCCTAAATTCCAAATGATTGCTGAAAATAACAAGGCCAAGATTAAGGCGATGTTCTGCCCAACTTCCATAGTAACTAAAGATTCTGGTGGCAATAAATTAACAATTCCCATGGCTACTGCAATTCCTCCAGCAAAAACCCCAATGGAGTTCATCACACCAGATAAAACTACAGATTGAATGGGTTTTAGCGATTTGGTATAAATAACCGTTGCAACTGCATTGGCAGTATCGTGAAAACCATTAATAAACTCAAAAATACATGCACACAAAATGCAGACTAAGAGTAGTATAGATAGATTAATATCGAGTCCGAACATAGACTACGAAACTAAATAAAAAACTCACCCAAAAACAGATTAACAAATCCTTAACAAATGAATTATGCGCGAGGATGCGCTTGCTTGTATGCAGCTTTCAATTTTTCAATGGTATTGTGAGTATAAACTTGCGTTGCACTTAAATTGGCATGCCCAAGAATTTCTTTTATCGCATTTAAATCAGCTCCTTTATTGAGCATTTCGGTAGCAAAAGAATG
The DNA here is from genome assembly GCA_943330985.1 of Chitinophaga pinensis. Next base: position 3,547 of record CALQJV010000038.1, on the reverse strand, counting down.
TCGAAGCACATGTGGACTTCTTTTTTTCTGAGTACTAACTGTCGACAAATACTTTTTAACTAAACGATAAACAAACGCAGGATATAATGTCTTACCGTCTTTGCGAATAAACAAGGTTGAATTATCAGAGTCAATTCCAATACGCTCGTCTATAAAGTTAGATAGCTGATTTGCAAGAGATGGAAATAATGGAATGATACGTTGCTTATTTCGTTTTCCAGTAACTTTTAATTGCAGATTCCGGATATCCACATGCTGAATAGATAAACCTAATAGCTCCGACAAACGCATTCCCGTTCCATAAAAAAGTTCGAGAATGAGATGATCCCTTCTTCCATCAAAATCATCTTCAAACAATTGATTATCCAACATTAAATCGAGCTTCTCTGCTTCAATGTATACTGGAAGACGTTTCGAAACTTTGGGTGAGGTAATTTTCCCCATTGGGTTTAACTCAACCCAATGGTTTCGAACAGCATACTTGTAAAAAGATTTCAGCGTGGTGATTTTCCGATTCACACTGCGAGCCTCAAGACCAGCCTCCATTAAACTCACTAACCACGATCGAATAAACGAAGCATTCACTTCATTCAATGCAGATATTTCATATTCGGAATGAAGAAATAGCGCCCATTGTTTCAAATCGCCTTTATAGGCAATTAATGAATGCGGAGAATAGCGCTTCTCAAACTTCAAGTGCTCAATAAATTTGGCTATTGCTTCCATGCTTGAAATTTACAGCGATTGTGAACTGGCAATAAACATGTAACGAAAAAAAAGGAACAGAATTATCAACAAAAAAAGGGATTCCCTTTGGAGGAATCCCTTTGTATATGAAAGGAAACAGAATTAAGCTTCCGCGTTAGACTTAAATTGTGCGCTGTATATCGCTTTTTTAATTTCTTCGCGACGAACGATAGAAGGTTTCGTGAATTTTTGACGCTCACGTAGATTTTTGATTAGACCAGTTTTTTCAACTTTACGCTTGAATTTTTTTAGCGCCTTTTCAATTGATTCGCCTTCTTTAACAGGAATGATAAGCATCGTAATTTTTCTTTTATGTTCTTAAGGGTTGCAAAGATAAAAACATTTTTATTTAATTGAACAGATAACGTGTTTTTTTTTGATTGATATTAATTTATTGGAACATCCAATCCACTATTCATACATTAGCAGCAAAAACACCTAGTATTATTTTATGCCAACATACGATATTGTAAGCAAAGTTGATATTCAAACCCTCGACAATGCAATAAATGCAGCAACGAAAGAAATTACAACCCGGTTCGATTTTAGAGATTCTAAAACGGAAATCGAACTCGATAAAAAATCGCTAATTGTGCATATTTTAACCGAAAACGAAATGCGCGTAACGGCAATTGAGGATGTTGTTCGCTCCCGATTAATCAAACAAAAAATTGATCCTTCGTGCATGGATTTTGGGAAGCAGCAATATGCATCAGGCAATATGGTTCGTAAAGACATAACCATCAAACAAGGAATTGATAAAGATTCTTCGCGGAAAATTGCAAAAATCATCAAAGATTCTGGCTTAAAGGTTCAAGCCCAAATTATGGATGATCAATTGCGTGTGAGTGGCAAGAAAATCGATGACCTACAACAAAGTATGTCGGTTTTACGAGGCGCTGATATTGGCATCCCGCTTCAATTTCAAAATATGAAATCCTAAAAAAAATCCCGGTAATCATCATTGATTCCGGGACTTTCATTTATCGTTTCATTAATCCTATTTCATTTCGGTTGCCCCTAAAGCATCGCTCGCTTGTTTGTCGTTAGGATCCATTGCTTTCACTTTCTCCCACCAAATTTTAGAATTTACAAAATCCTTGGTGATGAAATAATAGAAGCCCAAATATTTATAAGCCGACATAAGTTCTTTCACGTACTTAGCCGAATCGGGTTCTGCTAAAACTACGACTTGCTCAAAAGCGGCTTTTGCCAAACCTGCTTTTGAATCCGGATCAAGCATACTTTGAGTACGACCTTTCCAATCGAAACCTTGCACAAACTTAGGTGCTAATTCATTAACACGAGTAAATGCAGAATCGGCTTTACCAAACTCATTCATCTTATAGTAAGTAACTCCTAAAAGATGATAATCGCGAGAACTGGCCTTGGTTAGTTTTATCTTTTTCTCATAGGCTTCAGAAGCCTCTTTATACTTCTTCATTTTTGTATAAACAGAAGCGATGTCCGATAATAAATCGAATGATAATGTATCTTGAGAAAAAGCTAAATTCAATTTTTCCAAGGCCATAGAATCTTGTCCCGTTGCAGAAAGCAATTTTCCTAAATAGGCATAATCTTTCGGGATCAATTTGCCAACAGGATGGCGATCAAAGAACTTATTAATGTGTGAAATACCATTGAGGAAATCTTTCGTTTCAAATGCAGAATAAGCTGCGAGTCTGTATAAAACAGTGCGGCTTGTATCGGTCTGCCAAATGGAATTAATTTCTTTCAAAGCGCCGGCATAATCCTTTGTCTTATATAGTGTAGATGCATATAAAACACGAGAATTTATTGTTCCTTTAGATAACTCGAGATACTTAATATAATTCTGTTTTGCATCTTCATACCGTTGAACCAATGAATAAAGCTCGCCCAATTCTAAGTATGCAGGTGCGTAAGAAGGATCTGTTTTAATGGCTTCATTGTAATAATCTAAAGCTCCTTTTGCACCATCTTTTCCAACGAGGTTTCGAGCATTTACCCATAATTTACCCAAACGTTGCATGGCAATGGGCGAACTAGGATTTAAATCCTGTGCTTTCTCATAGTATTTAATTGCACTTGAACCATCATTGTAAACCATGTAAGCATCACCATTTAATATCTGGATTTCAGGATTTCTCAATTGGAGTTTTTCAGCATCTTTTAATAATGTAAATGCCTTGGGAATATCATTTGGAGTGATTGTAATGTATGCTTCTGCAACACGGATGAGTACTTCTGCATTTTTTCCCGCACCCATTTGAAGGGCTTTGGCGAATTGCTGATCGGCAAGTTCTTTCTTCCCTTCAATTTTGGCAATTTTCGCTAAACCAATAAAATTCAAAGGATTATTTAACTCATTCTGAACACCAAGAGTATAAAGCGTTTTGGCAGAATCGGTAATTTCTGCTTGCAATAAATTCTCGCCGAAATAAAACCAATAGTCTCCTTTCATAGGAAACTTAGCAACAAGCTGACGAAATACAGAACTTGCTTCTTCGAATTGTTCGTTAAGAGTATGGCGCTTTGCCTCTTCTAATGTTTGTGCATTCGTGCTAAAAGCAATTGCTAAAAGCAAGTAAATAAGTGCAGACTTTTTCATAATACTATATTAAAAAATGATCTAATGAAATTAATTACCGACATCAACCAAACGAATTACGCCATAAGCTGGAACCAATCCTGATTTAAGAACAATGCGTTGACCTTTGTCGCCTGCAATAAACGATGCGAAGCCCGTACCAAGACGAGTGCCAATTTCTCGGTTTATATAAAAAACATCACGACGAAACGGATATGATTTGTTTGCGAG
>CALQJV010000037.1 GCA_943330985.1 Chitinophaga pinensis | reverse complement strand
CCGATTTGTATTTGCCAACCAGCAAAGCACTTGACTATTTTTATCCACGACTTTCGCCCGGAGGTGTCATCATTATTCACGATTATAACCACACCTGGAATGGCGTTACTCAGGCTGTTGATGAGTTTGCGACGTCGATCCCGGAGCAATTAATTCCCATAGCCGACTGGCAAGGAAGTGTCATGTTGGTAAAGAATGTTTGATTGGTCATTTGAAATATTAATCCATTCAAATAATCCGGAGTATTCGACTAATTTCGCGCTCATTAAAATACCATGATATACCTTCTCTTAAGTATTCTCACTTCTTCATCGATTATGATCATTTTTAAAATGTTCGATCGATTTAAAGTAAATACATTAAATGCCATCGTTGTTAATTATTGGGTTGCTGGAACATTGAGTATTTTGCTCGATCCTTCTGGAATTTCCTTGGAAAAAGCGCCGATTGAACCTTGGTTTTTCCAAGCAATAATGATGGGGTTTTTATTTATAACATTGTTTAATATTATCGCTAAAAGCACACAAAATATAGGTGTTTCTGTAACCACCGTAGCCAATAAAATGTCACTCATTATGCCTGTGATGTTTTCAATCATTGTTTTACATGATGCAGTAAATGTTGTAAAAGTGATTGGAATTGTTTTAGCTCTTTTAGCCGTTTACTATACAACGAAAAGTGATAACCGCAGTGCTGTCGATAAACGTTTTATTATATATCCATTTATTGTATTTATTGGGAGCGGCATCATTGATACGTTATTTAAATACAACGATGAATTTACATTGGGCGAAAATGGCTTAGAGCCTTTTGTCTCTTGGATTTTTATTACGTCCTCATTCCTTGGATTAGTAGCGCTTATCTTTAAATATTTCCGAGAAAATTCATTACCAGATAGAAATTCAATTATTGCTGGGTTTATTTTAGGATTTCCGAATTATTTCTCCATTTACTTTTTACTGAAATCATTGAGCATTGGCATGGAAGGTTCGGTTGTTATTCCATTAAATAACATTTCCATTGTTGCAGTTTCTGCACTTTCTGGAATTTTTATTTTTCGCGAAAAAGGAACTCAAAGCAATTTGATTGGATTGGTATTGGCCATTATTGCTATTGGTTTATTGGCATTTTCGAATGAAATTGGATCTGTTTTAGGAATTGGATGATCCAGGATCAGTATACAACCATTGCTAATCCATCCGAAGGGACATTTCGCGATCGGGGCAGTAAATTTATTGGGTATGCTTTCCCCGTAAGTAATGAAATAGAAATTAAAGAACACCTGCTAAACCTTAAAAAGTTGCATCCCTCCGCAAGGCATGTATGTTATGCATTTCGAATTAATCCTTTGAATGAATACTGGCGTTCTAACGATGATGGAGAGCCATCTTCCTCAGCAGGGAAGCCCATTTTAGGGCAAATTCGTTCCATGGAATTGCAGAATGTTTTGGTTGCTGTAGTTCGGTATTTTGGTGGAACTTTATTGGGTGTTCCCGGTTTGATACATGCTTATAAACAAGCAGCTATCGAAGCTTTACAACAAGCTGTTTTGCTTGAGAAAACGGTTACACAAGAAATAAAGGCATCAGTGACCTACGATAAAATGGGCGATTTAATGAAGTGGGTGAAAGATGCTCAATTTGAATACGTAATTCCCGAAATGGGAGAGCGGTTTTCGATTAATATATTGGTGCCGGCGAATAAGGTGGAAGATGTTCGTTTATTTCTTTCCGAAAATCAATGGTTACATGATGAATCAGCAGCGGGAGATGAGTAAAATAATCGGAACCAATAAAATGACCAAGGCATAATAAATCATGTCGACTTGAAAATACGGGAAGTATTTTTTCCAGAAATCTTTCATAAAATTCATGCTGCAAGCTAAATAAAATAGGGGGATTTATATTTAGAAATACAATCGTTTTTATACGTTTTGACTTATTAAAAAGTGGAATGCTTCCCAATCGAATTTCCATTATAAACATCCACGATCAACATGTATATTTGTGCATATGTTTAAACAGATCCTTGCCTGTTTCTTTTTTTGTTTCATTCAATTCTTTGCCCAAGCACAATCGCTTAAGTCAGGATATGAAGCATTACAGTTTTTCGATTTCTTTAAAGCAAAAAAGATTTTCACAAGTAAGCTTAAAAAAGAACCCGCAGCTGCAAATTATGGATTGGCATTGATTCACGTCGACCAGTTAAATCATTTTTATTCGCTCGATTCAGCATTTCACCGAATAACAAAAGCCGAACAAGCTTTTCAAATTCTTGATTCCACAAAACAATCAAAGTATCGAGTTTATTCCCTTTCCGATTCTGCAATTCAACACATTAAATCGCGTATTTATTCCAATGCATTTGCATCTGCTCAAAAGATAAATACCCCAGAATATTTTCAATATTACATCGATTATTATATCGGTTCACCCATTGCCGAAGATGCTAAACGATTGAGAAATCAACGTGCATTTCAACGCGCCGATTCATTGAATTCAGCAAAAGAATGGGAATTTTTTCTTAGCAAATATCCAGATTCAGATCAAGCTAAACAGGCTGCAAACAACTTAGATGACGCGCAATACCGCGAAGAAACTTCAGGGCAAACCCTAGCAGATTTTGAAAAGTTTCTTGCAAACAGGCCATTAAGTAAACACAAACAAGATGCCGAAGATGCTATTTACAGTTTAAGTATAACCAAAATCGCAGTTGAAGATTTATATGCATTTTCGAAAAAATACCCAGATAATCGCAATACAAATCAAGTTTGGGATCAACTCTACGATTTATTTACGAGCGATCAGCGCAAAGAAAGCTTCTCAACATTTAAAGAAAAGTATCCAGAGTATCCATTCCAAGATCGAATCCAATACGATTTCCAATTATCAGGTACCCGATTATTTCCTGTTGTGCATCACGATTTATGGGGATATACAGATTCAACAGGACGCGTTGTAATACCTTATCAATTTGAAGAGGCAGAAGATTTTTCCGAGAATTTGGCATTGGTTCGCATCCTTGATAAAATAGCTTTTATCAATAAATCGGGAATTCGTTTGGTTAAACCTTATTGGAACGACGGTGAAGCATTTTCGAATGGGCTAGCCATTGTTGAAAAAGACGATAAATACGGAATTATCAATACGCGCGGTGAACTTGTTTTACCTACTATATACAGCAATATCCTTGGTCCCGAAGCTGGATATTATTCTTTTGAAGAAGATAGTTTGTGGGGGTTTTTAGATAATAAAGCGCACATAATTGTTAAGCCAGTTTATCAAGAAGTTCAACTTTTTTCTGAAGATTTGGCTGCTGTAAAACGCGATGGTAAATATGGTTTTATTGATACAATGGGTCATGAAATTATTCCATTCAAATTTGATGAAGTTTCGAATTTTAAAGAAGGACTTGCTCGCGTAATGATCGATGATGTGTATGGTATAATTGCGCGAAATGGTTCTTTTATTTTGCCTGTAAAATATCAACGAATTGGGAATTTTCGGAATGGATTATGTCGAATAATGCTCAATGATAAATGCGGGTATGTCAATAAAGAAGGAAAAATAATGATTCCACTTCAAGCAAACTGCGCTTCAGCTATTCAAGGTATAGATGGATTTAGCGAAGGATTGGCTCGTATCGACAAAAAAGGAAAAAAAGGATTTATTGATAAAAAAGGCAAGGTGGTAATTGCACCAACAATTCAAGATTGTGGATATTTTTCAGAGGGATTGGCATCATTCAAAAAGAATAATAAATGGGGATTTATTTCTAAAAATGGAAAAGTATTTATTGATCCTATTTTTGAAGAAGTAAATCCATTTCATGAAGGATTTTCGAAAGTGAAAAAAGGAGGGAAATATGGACTTGTAAATAGAGAAGGTCGTATTGTACTTCTTATAAAATATAATGATATAGTGGAGGAGGGGCGAGGTCTTTTTATTGTTACATTGGCATCAGGTAAGATGCTACTAAATGATGCAATGGAAGAAATTACCGAATCTGATTTTGATGAGATAAAAAAAACAAATTCATCGGGAATTTTACGATTAATGAAAGCCGGAAAAATGTCCCTTTTTCATTGTGAAACCGGTAAAGTATTTTGGATTGAAGATTGAGCAAGGTATCCTGGGGATTAATCCCCAGGATGCTAACCCCAGGTTAAAAAGGAACATTATGAGAAATAGTTTATTGGTTGTATGCATTTTCATTTCCCTCAAAACATTTGGGCAAATTGATATCAAGCAAATTGATCGATCATTGACTGAAATCTCGGGAAGTTTATACGCTTCCAAGTTCGAAGTTTCCAATAAAAACTACCGAGAATTTTTACAAACATTAATCAAAGAAAATCGAATTGCTGAATTAGCCATTGCACAAATCGATACATTAAAATGGAATGACAACATTTCCACTTATTCCACCAATCCCTATATCTATTATTACCATAAACATCCTGCATACTTCGACTATCCCGTTGTAAATGTGAGTTATGAAGCGGCTCAAATGTATTGTGAATGGTTAACAAAAACGTACAACTCAAGCCATAAGAAGAAATTCAAAAAAGTCCATTTTCGATTACCAAACGAACACGAATGGGAAACAGCAGCAAGAGGCGGAGACAGTTCGGCTAAATATCCATGGAAAGGTGAATTTTTGAGGAATAAAAAAGGACTTTACTTGTGCAATTTTGCAAGAGAAGCAAATGATACAATTGGGATTGCCGATAAATTGAACGATTCGGCCGATATCACCGCTCAAGTAAATTCATATTATCCCAATCAATTTGGCATATTTAATCTGAGTGGAAATGTCGCCGAAATGATTTCCGATAAGCAATTTGTAAAAGGTGGAAGTTGGCTATCAACTCCAGAATATTTGACCATCAACAACAAGCAATCAAACGATGGGAATCCCAAACCAACGGTAGGTTTTCGAGTTTTTATGGATGTAATTCAAAAGTAAATATCAGTGAGTTGAAATTTGTCAATTAACTAAAGTCATTTTCACCCAAGAACTTCATCTTCTTCTTCGCCAGTATCAGCGCCTTCTTCGTATATTTTTAGAAGGAGAAAGAACCATGAAATAAGCAATGGACCAAACACTAGGCCCAAAATCCCAAATACAGGAATACCAATAATAACACCTATTATGGTGATTAAAGGATGCGTATTGGCTATGTATTTTGAAATGAAATACCGAATTACATTATCAATATTGATGACTAATAGAAATCCCCAAAGTAAAATTCCATAGCCATCGGAAGAATGACCACTAGCAATGGCAATTAAGCCAGCTGGCACAAAAACGATTGGCGCCCCAATAATCGGAAGGAAGGAAAGAAAGAAACATATTATACCCCAGAATAGGGGATCACTCAGGTTGAAAATGAAAAAACCAATACTCACTAAGCTACCTTGCACGAAAGCGATAAAACCTTGGCCAAGAACATTTGAATATGTTGAACTCCGCAATTCGGCTCCAAAACGAAAGCTATTTTTAGGTTGAAATGGCATGTATTTCAGAATGGTTTGTTCGAATGCATGATGATTTATAAGCATGAAATACAGCATAAAATACATCATCGCTAAAGTGAAAAACGCACCTAAAATGCCATTTAATAAAGTACTTACCCCGCCAAAAAGATTGTTTTGAATAAACGAGATTAGCTGTTCTATAGCCATATCATCGTTAATGTTCAATCCAAAGAAAACTTGCACTTGGTCGATGATTGCCGTGATCTGGTCGGTATTGATTAATAAATTGGACAGCTTATTCCCAATCATCATAATTACGGTCAACATGGGGAGTACGAGCAGTAAAAAAGTACTCAGCATGATTGTCCAGGTTGCCAACCAATTGGCCCATTTTTGAGCATGACGTAAATAACTATAAAATGGGCGAAACAATACATACAAGACAACTGCCCCTAAAAATGCTGGAAATAAATCTCGCAATGTATACAGCAATATGACTCCCGAAATGATGGTAAGCGCTAAGATAATTTTACGTCGGTTGCTATAATCTTTTATGGGCACGATTACTTGGTTTTACTTAAATGAATTGCTTCTTCGAGATCTATTCTTAGTCCATTTCTATACCCAGCAACAAACGATTTGTTTTTCATTTTTTTGTTTGCGTTCATCTTATTTCGGGCTTCTATAAGCGAAGGGAATTCACCATACGTATATTTAAACAAACCATTGTGTTTCTCTTCGGTGATTTCTTTTTCATTGATTTCGAATTCTTTTGCAATCGCAGATAATTCAGTTTTTTGAGGCAATGCCGCCAGTTGAATTTTAAAGCTTATAACCGAAACAGTCGAAGAACTAGAACGAACTTCTCCATTTTTCTTGGAGTCTAGATTAGTATTCTTTTTATTGCTCGTCTCCAATTTTGCAAGAGAGTTTGTTGAGGTTTGTTTGCTGGTTTGGGATTTAATTAGAGAAAGTGTATCAGGCTTGCTAGCGGCCGATTTAATTTCTGCTTTCTTAACAGTCTCCAATTTGGGCGACATTACTTTTTCCTTGATTAAAGCAACTTTTTTATCCGATTGAGTCGATTTCTCTGCGATTGAAGAATGCTCTAATGGTTTCTCTTGGATAGATTTGCTTGGAATTACTTGAGCTGTTGTTTGAGCCGGGTTTTTAGGATTTTCAAAAACACGATTCCCTTTTACACGAATAGTTATTTTCAATGATGGAAGGTTAATTTCTTGCCGAACATCATCTTTCAAATAAAGAAATACCAAGGGAATTTCGACGGTTCCTCTATACTCTTTGTTGGCGGTTACTTCAAATCGAATATTCAATTCTTGCGACTTGGGTAAAGTAATCCATAAAAATTGCAATTGCGATTTACTCATCGAAAAGATAGCACCTGCATTTTCAACTTCATTCACCGAAAATCCCAAAGGCCATTCTTGTTGAATACGCGCAATTCCCTCAATGTTCCCTCGGTTTAATTTCAAACCAATTTCAAATGGGATTCCAGCAAAGGCCGAGTCGGGTTGGGTGTAACTTGCATTTACAGTTTCGACTTGACCAAATGAAAATGATGTAAATAAGCTGTAGAAAAGAACAAACAAAAATCCATCGCGTTTCATTGAATTCATAGCCGAATTTATTAGCAAGGAAATAGATTGAATTTATTATTTTTTAGGAACAGTTCGTTTCTTAGAAGCTAAATCCATGGCCTCTCCAATGGTGATTCGATTGCCTCGGTTGTATGCAATAACAAAAGGAATGTATCGGGAAAAATCCATGCTGTTCTTGTAATCGCGCGCTTGTTCATATGTGCCAAAAGTGCCGGTTGTATATTTATAAAGACCATGGTAATTTTCTACTTGCAGCTTTTCTTTGATTCCGTATGCTTTTCGTAAAGAGTCTTTATCGAGTTCTTTGGTTGAACTCAATATTTGGATTTTATAGATAAGATCCATTTTCTCTTCTTCCATGTATTGTGGTTTGTCGGAAGTGTTGTCAATAATGCCCAATAATTTTTTCTCTGCAAGTGAATCGCTTGGTGCGATGTATTCGATGACATCAATAGAATGATGCGGAATATTGAAAATCTCCTTTTCTTCATCAACTATATAATAATAAATGCCTCCAATTGTTTGTTTGCCGCGCATTTCGAAGGGGACTGTTACCTTATATATTACTTGAATCTCATCTTCTACAGGCAATCGCAGCCAATTGTATTTTACTTTCCCATCTTTGAAATTGAAAATAGCTCCCTGGCTTTCAACTCCAATAGCTGTCATTCCTTTGGGCAATTCTTGTTCAATTTGAAAAAAACTATTGAGGCCTTGTCGTTTGATTTGAAGTTTTACAAGGAAATTGCCACCTGCATATACTTTCGATTGAGAGAAAGATTGTTGAACACTTACAATACTTTCGATGGCTTGTAATGAATATGGAAAGGCAGCAAGTAAAATAAAGCCAAGAAGGTACTTTCTTATCATGATTGTTTTTTTGTAAAGTTCGTATGAAGCATCTATGAAGTAACCTATATTAGAAGAATATTTTTCAACATTATAAAGATGAAGAATATTTCACATGTTGAGACGTCTGATTCGATTAATTATTGAATACAATTCGTTATATAATCTAAATCGACTTATTTGATCTTATTGAAATGAGTTCAGGATTATATACGTGTTCAATTCGAGTTCATAGAATAAGAAAACCCCTAGCAATATTGAATTACTAGGGG
>CALQJV010000036.1 GCA_943330985.1 Chitinophaga pinensis | reverse complement strand
GTGGATATTTTCACATCCGATTAAAGAAGAAGAGATAATCTAATTACGAATTATCAATTACGAATTACGAATTACGAATTATCAATTACGAATTACGAATTATCAATTACGAAATTATGCTACTCGTATGCGTTTCCCTGGGCGTAATTTCGTTTTCTTACTCATTCTATTGAGTTTGCACAGTTTGGAAACGGTGGTTCTGTTTTTACGTGCAATTTTACTGAGTGTATCTCCCTTGCGAATCTTGTGGTATCTATGTTTCGAAACTTCTGCTTTGTGCTTTTCAACCTTTCTTAAATAATCGAAATTAGCTGGACTGATGCACAATTCCTTGGTGCTGCAAGTATAGTCTTCGAAAGAAATTACATCCCGCGGATTAATTTGTTGGCCCAAGAATCGCACTTCAAAATGCAAATGACTTCCACGAGAATGCCCGGTATTTCCGCCCAAACCAAGACGATCGCCTGCTTGAATGTATTTGCCAGCCGAAACATTGATTCGCGAAAGATGTGCGTACAAGGTTTCAAGTCCATTAAGATGACGAATAATTACGTAATATCCATACGAAGGACTAAACCTAGCAACCCGAACTGTTCCCTCAAAAACTGCAAGTACTTCATCACCCGTTTCCAAATTTATATCGATGCCATAGTGATATCGTGTACGACGAAAACCAAATTCAGAAGTTATTTCACCGCAAGTTGGGTGCGCATAATCGCATTGCACATCATGAAATAAGGTTAAAAATGTTGAATCTTTCTTCTCTTTGAGATTCAAACCATAGGGATTTATTCGTGTTGTATCCCAAATAGCGTTGTATAAATCACAATTAATGAGTGCACAAATATCCTCATCGTTGATGTTTTCGAAAGACTCCAAATCGGCAGCGGCAGAATCATCTTCTTCCTCCGAAAACTCTTCTAATTCATGCAAATCAGGAGGAATCGTATCAGGAGGAGCAATGGTGATAAGCGCAAGTGATTGGTCTTTTTGAGCAAGCAAAAAACCTGTTGTAAAAATGAAAAAAAATGAAAATATATATATCCGAAATTGAACCATGCTAAAGCGAAACGAAAAACCCAGTATTTTTGTATGGATTGTCAAAAATAATCTTTGCAGTTTCTTAATCCAAGTTTAATACTTCAATTTTGTCAACAAACGAAAATCTATTACCCGAATCCATTCTTCAAGCTGGTAAGCTTCAGCAAGTAAGCAATCGAAAATTTCTTGACAAACTAAAAAGAACCCACCCAAGCAACTTGGACAATCAATTTCAAGATGTACATGATGAGGTATTTGAAAAAACCGATTGTTTGGCCTGTGGAAATTGCTGCCGCACGACCAGTCCGATTTTCAATCAAAAGGACATTGAGCATCTATCCAAGCGTTTACGATTAAAACCTGCTGTTTTTATAGCCAACTATATTCGCATGGACGAAGACGATGATTTCGTTTTGAAGTCCTCTCCTTGCCCCTTTCTTTCCGACGACAATAGCTGTGGTGTTTACGAAGATCGTCCAACGGCATGTCGAACTTATCCACATACCAATCGCAAACGTATCCATCAATTGCTTGATCTCACGTATCAAAACAGCTTTATTTGTCCTGCTGTTCAGCAGATTTTGGAAAAGTTAAAATTACGACTGGGATTTACGGAGCAAAAAAAATAGAAATTGAATACGATTAATAACTCTTTATACATTGCTTAAAACTTGTGAAAAAAACACACCTTCAATCACAAGCCAGCTATTGTCAAATTGGTAATTTGCATCTATGTCGTGCAATCTAATTTCTCGTTTTTTTAATATTCAAAAACTGCTAATCATTTTATTGATATTCAATTCATTGATTGCGGCCTCTCAACCATTAAAGTCATTTTCGAACGATCCAGTTCAGTTCTTCAAAGAATTTGATTCATTCATAACTACTGCCGATAAGCAGCAAGGGAAAGAGATTGTGGATCAATTCGAGAAGATTTGGCTTACAAAATTTGATGCATCAACTCAACAAACAGTTATTGCAACATCGAATGCGATGTTAAAGAAACGCATGGCAGCCATTCCCAACTTCAGGGATTATTTTAAATGTTTGATCGCTTATTCTGAAAGCAATAAGTCAGTCGATTTGTATAATGACTGGAACCAGCAATTAAACCAATTAGTTTCGAAAATAACTGCTGGGAAATTCGATCAATACCTAATCACCTCTGAGAATTTATTTCGATATAATGCCCTGTATAAATCGGAGGCAATATCTTGGTATATTGGCACATCGGAAATAAAATTCGGGTTTGATAGCTTACCTAATTTAACGATATCTACTACGAATCTTCGCGGAGTAACACGCAACGATAGTACCATAATCTACAATACTTCCGGAGTATTTTATCCTACACTCTATCAATTTGAAGGAAAGGGAGGTAAATTGCTTTGGGAGCGAGCAGCGTTAAAAGAAGCCGAAGCCAATGCCACACTTAAAAAATATACCCTTACAGTAAAAACAACAAAGTTCACTTCCGATAGTGCCATTTTCATTTTTCCGAAATATTTTAAAGAACCACTCTTAGGACAGGTAAATGAAAAACTCACAGACAATCCGAATAGTCGCGAAACAACCTATCCACGTTTTACATCTTACAATACCGAATTTTCTATTCCCGGCATCTTCAAAAACATCGATTACCTTGGTGGATTAACCGTTCAGGGAGCACAATTATTGGGATCGGGTAATGAAAACCATCAAGCTACGTTTGTTTTCAAGCGCGAAGGAAAACCATTTATTCAAGTACAATCGTCTGCTTTTTTGATTGAGAAAAACAGTTTACAATCGTCGAAAGCATCGGTCATCATTCGAATAGAAGAAGATTCCATCATTCATCCCGGATTGATTTTCAGATACCTCGATGACAAGAAACAATTTTATTTGCTTCGAAATAATGAAGGAACAGCAAAAACAACATTTTCGAATACCTACCATAAATTGGATATGGATTTTGAAGTATTGGAATGGAAAGTTGATGAATCAACCCTTCGCTTTAAAGCTATGCCTAACACCGTTGAAAGTATCGCCTTGTTCGAGTCGTCAGATTACTTTAGAGAAAAAAGCTTTATTGAATTGCAAGGGATGGATGATGAAAGTCCATTGGTCGTTCTAAAAAATTTATCGGATGCAAATGGTAATCGCGAGGAATTTCATTCGGATGAAGTAGCAAGATTTTATCGTATAGAAGCAACACAAATTCGCCATATTCTGAGACGATTATCGGTAAAGGGATTTGTTCAATACAACGAAGAAACGCAAATGGTAACTTTTAAACCTCGTTTGCGCAAATACCTCTTGGCAATAAATGGAAAAGCGGATTACGATGTGATTCAGTTTTTTTCCACAGTGAGCGGATCGGATAATAATGCAGAACTCAGTTTGTTGAATTATGATTTACGCATGAGCGGAGTAGAACGAATCTCCTTAAGTGATTCTCAAAATGTGACTATTTTTCCGAGAAATCAGGAGTTGATGATTCATAAAAACAGGGATTTTGATTTTGCGGGGCGGATCATGGCTGGACGATTTGAGTTCTTTGGAAAGAAATTCAATTTCGAATACGATAAATTCAAACTCAATCTCGAAAATGTGGATTCGTTGAGACTTCGTGTTGAAGGAGGTGAGATGAACGAATATGGAAAAAAGCCATTAATAAAAGTCAAAACCGTAATTGAAAACGTAATTGGCGATTTGTTGATTGATCACCCCTACAACAAAAGCGGGGTGAAATCTTTAGCACAATACCCCATTTTTAATTCCGTTAAAAATTCATATGCCTATTATCAAAAAGGCTCCATCTTAAATAATGTATATAACCGAAGTAATTTTTACTTTCAAATAGATCCTTATGTAGTGGATAGTTTAGATAACTTCTCAAACGAAGGATTGAACTTTAAAGGGAATTTTGTTTCGGCAGGAATTTTTCCGGATTTGAGAGAAGAATTGCGTTTACAAGAAGATTTTTCACTTGGATTTAAACGCACAACTGAAGAAGAAGGTCTTCCTATTTATCAAAGTAAAGGTGTGTTTGTGAATAACATTCAAATGAGTCACAAAGGACTTCGCGGCGATGGAGAGATTAAATATTTAACAACATCAGCCAAATCGAACGATTTTGTATTCTTTCCAGATTCAGTAAACGCATTATGCCGAAGTTTAACAGTAAAAGCCGCGCAACAAGGCAATGTAGAATTTCCAGATGTTGAAGCCGCTGATGTTAAATTGCATTGGGAGCCATCTCAACCCAATAAGTTTGAAGTAGCTCAAACAACGCAAGCCATTGTTATGTATGCTGGAGAATCGAAATTGAATGGAAAAATTTCAATCGGTGAAACAGGAATGACAGGGGCCGGAATGCTTGAATTTGCCAGTGCCGAAGTAGCTTCCAAGAATTTCAGATTCCGCAAAGAAGATTTCAAATCGGATACCGCATCGTTTGCATTTACTGCACGCGATGAA
This sequence comes from Chitinophaga pinensis, assembly GCA_943330985.1. The sequence goes on along the minus strand of CALQJV010000036.1, from coordinate 3,732 downwards.
ACGAAAAATGACGGAACAAAAGAAGTGGCTATCAAAACTGACAATGTAAAAGCCGATGTGAGCTTCAAGAATCGGCAGGGTCAGTTCAAATCCAATTCAGCCGACTCCTATATCGAATTCCCTGTCAACAAATACATTGCCTATATGGATGAACTTCGATGGTATATGGATAAAAATGAAGTTGATATGAATTCATCGATGAATGAAATCGATTTGATTGGTTCACGGTTCGTTTCCATCAGACCCGATCAAGATTCTATTACGTTTGTGGCACCTAAGGCAAAATATGCCATGTCGGACCGAACCATTCGAACCGACGGAGTTAAATTGATTCGTGTTGCTGATGCGACTATTTATCCTGCCGAAGAGAAAATTAATATCGAACGGAATGCCGTCATGACGACACTAAAAAATTCTCGTTTAAATGCAAATAACGACTTGAAATACCACGATATTTACGATGCAACTATTGATATTACTGCTAAACGGAAATACACCGCCAGTGGAAGCTACGACTTTGAAGATGAACTTGGTAAAATCCAGAAGATTATTTTCAGCAAAATAGGTCAGGATTCGGCTGGCAATACTATTGGAACGGGTGATATCGATGAAACATTAAATTTCACATTTAGTCCAAACTTCGAATTTAAAGGCAAAGTGAATCTCTTCGCTCCCGATAAAAGCTTAACATTCGACGGTGGTGTTCGAATTGTGCATAGTTGTGCTACTCTGAATAAAAACTGGCTCAAATTTAAAGCGCCCATCGACCCTACCGATATTCAAATTCCGGTTGACTCTATTCCACGAAGCTTAGACAATGAGAAACTTATGGCGGGTCTCGTTTTGGTAAAAGATTCAACACACGTCTACCCAGTTTTCATGTCGAAAAAAGAAAAAACTGGCGACCAAGAGATATTGAATTCGCGTGGTTTGTTGAAATTTAACAAAACAACGCAGGAATATCAGCTTACGAGTAAAGCAAAATTTGCCGACCCCGAATTAGCCGACGATTATGTTGCTATGAAGCAGTCGAACTGCGATGTTTCGGGTGAAGGCAATCTAAATTTCGGATTAGATTTAGGGCAGGTGAAACTTCAAACTTTTGGAAAAGCATCTCACAGCATTGCAAGTGATGAAACCAAATTTAAAGCAATAGTTTCCATTGACTTTTTCTTTGCAACGGAGCTTTGGAAAATGATCGAAGAAGGCATTGCCGCAAGCAGTGGTTTGCAAGCATCTGATATTGCCTCGAGCGATTACAAAAAATCATTAACTGGATTAATTGGGAAAGAATCGTCAGAACGCGTTCTAAAAGATTTAGCTTCCACAGGAACGATTAAACGTTTTCCTGATGAATTAAATAAATCAATCGTTTTTACAAATGTTGATATGAAATGGAACACAGAAACGCGTTCATACATTTCAGAGGGCTGGCTTTCTGTTTCGAATATAGGCAAATCTCCAATCAACAAAGTAATAAAAGGTAAAATCGAACTAGTGAAAAAACGCGGTGGTGACATCATGAATTTTTACATTGAACTCGAGTCTCAGAAATGGTATTTCTTTAACTACACTCGAAATATTATGAGTGTAATTGCTGCTGAAGAATCGTTCAATAAAATTGTAAGAGAATTAGATGCAAAAAAACGTTCGGTAGATGGTGAAAATGGAAAACCTCCGTACCAATTTATGATTGGTATAGAAAAACGCAAACGTGATTTCCTAGAACGATAAAAAGGTTAATTACTAAATCATAATCATAAAACAAAGCCTCTAAAATCGAATTTTAGAGGCTTTGTTTTTATTTTCTTTATAATCAATGAATAACCATTAATTTTCGGATGTATGATTTTCCGTTTAAATTAACACGAACGAAATAATTACCATTGTTTAATTGAGAAGTATTCATTTTATCAATACTCGAACTACTGAAATTTTCATTCGAGATACTCAATACATTTTTACCTGTAATGTCGGTTATGTCCACATGGAGTGATGAGATTCCTTTATCAATTGTTCCAATATTCAAGAATTCATTTGCGGGATTCGGAAACAACAGAAAATTATCACCTGTCACATTAATATCATTCAATCCATTTGCATTTTGGAACATGTTTAATATCGCTTCTTTAATTGTTGTTGTATCGCTTGTAACAAAATTCTGAGTTGTAAACAAAACTTGGTGATCAAGCCCTCCTAACACGACAACTGTCGGCATTCCAAAACCACCATAATATGCAACTTGCGCTGCACCACTGTCAACAGGTGCGTATAGGGTTGATAAATTGTTGGAACTTACCCAAGTTGAAGTATAACTGCATGAAGTTGTATTTTGAAATGGGAAAGCATATCCTTTTACCATTCCAGGATAACTAGAATTTATCGTTTGAGACATTGCTTGCATTTTTTGAGCAACCGGAATGCAGGTGCCACAACTGGGCATGAAAAAGTGGAGTATAACCGCTTTTCCTGCATCAAGATCAGCAAATAAATCAATTGAATTGCCGTTACAATCAAGTCGGTTGAATTGCAAGGCTGTATTTTGAGCGAATGAAAAATTAAGAATTAAAGAAAGGGCAAAAGTGAGGAAGTATGATTTTTTCATTGTAAGTGATTTAGAATTTTGGTAAATATATTTTGAAATTTTTACATTATGATTGTATTAATTAAAAACCAAAATTAAACCGTTTGGCAATTACGGATTATCAATTACGGATTACGAATTAAGGATTACGGATTGGGAATTACGGATCATCAATTACGAATTAGTAATTACGTTTTTAAACGGATATAAACATTTAAAAGTCGGCTATCTCAAATTCAATCGCGATATTGCATCCGGGAAGGGGATCTTGGGAGTTCCCTAAGAATTCGACAATCCAAAAACAAGAAGAAAATCAACACTTCAGCTTCATTTTTTGAACATACATGTTGATAAATTGAACTACACATTTACCGAATTACTATGAAGGGTGTGCTAGCCAGAAAAATCCTAAAACATATTTAAACGAATATAAACACTTAAAAAACGGCTATCTCAAAATCATTCGCGTTATTGCATCTGGGAAGGGGAAATTGGGAATTCCCTATAAATTTGACAAACCAAAAACAATAAAAAAATAAAAGAATCAGCTTCATTTTATGAACATGCGTGTTGATAATTTGAACTACATATTTACCGAATTACTATGAAGGGTGTACTAGCCAGAAAAATCCTAAAACATATTTAAACGAATATAAACACTTAAAAAACGGCTATCTCAAAATCTATCACGAAATTGCATCCGGGAAGGGGACATTGGGAGTTTCCTTATAAATTCGGAAATCCAAAAACAAGAAGAAAATCAAAATATCAGCTTCATTTTTTGAACATATGTGTTGATAATTTGACCTGCTTTTCAGGATATATCATAATGGATATACATCTTTAAAAACAACTAATCAAGTTTCATTTTTGGACTTTTTTAAAACGGAAAATTAAGTTAATAAGGGCCTCTTAAATTCAAACGATGCAACCCGAAAACAAAATGGGATCGCAAATAGTGGAATTTGTCAGTTGAAAACTTCAGTTATTTAGAGTTTAAAATCCTTCCGTCTTCCATCTCGATAATACGATTCGTTCGATTTGCAAAATCGTTATCATGCGTAACAATTAGTAAGGTTTGATTGAATTCACTCGACAATTCCTTAAAAATATCAAAAACAATATCGCTGTTTTTTTTATCGAGATTC
>CALQJV010000035.1 GCA_943330985.1 Chitinophaga pinensis | reverse complement strand
TTTAAATTGCTGACCTGCGATATCTACAATTGCGTACATAATTAAGAAAGATTTGTTATCCTCTTCTTTAGAAAAGGGATGCAAAAGTAATCAATCATCACGAATGTGCAAATGGTTTTCAACAAATTTATTTTGAAAATGTTAAAATAAATTCTCTGTTAATAAAAAGCCAAGAGGAATCATAGAATTTAGCCTTCTCAATTTGCTTATTTTCAGAAACTTAATCTTATGTGGGTTTTGGGAAAACGTGTATTCCCTTAAATCTAGAAAACAGCTATTTACCCAAAAAATTGTGGATTGGGTTAAATGATTCGTAAATCTTAGTGAATATATCACTTGACTTGTTGAAAATCGTTTATAAGTATAGGTTGATTTACATTCTAAGTAAACTGATTTACATTTAATTTAGTAAAAAAGGAATTATGGCAACTCGAAAAATCAAATCAAAGAAGATTTATGTTTTAGATACATCTGTCATTTTATACAATCACAATTCAATTTATAGTTTCGACGATAATGATGTTGCAATTCCTATTACAGTTCTTGAAGAACTCGATAATTTTAAAAAGGGTAACGACACCAAGAATTTTGAAGCAAGAGAATTTATTCGTGAAATGGACCGCTTATCGGGCGATTTTATTTTAACAGATTGGCGGCCCCTAGGTGGAAAATTAGGGAAGTTTAAAGTAGAAATGAATGGCAAGGGAAATATCGATGCCGTTCAAATTTTGGGTGAAGACAAAGCCGACCATCGTATAATAAATTCTGCGCTTGCATTAAGCAAAGAACATCCCGATCAAAAAGTGGTTCTTGTAACCAAGGACATAAATCTTCGATTAAAAGCAAAATCATTAAATCTTCATAGCGAAGATTTCCAAACCGGAAAAATAAAAAATGTAGATGAGCTTTACACTGGCAAATCAGTAATTAATGGAGTAAGCGTTACGGTAATTGATCAGATATACAGCCATGGCACTTGCGCTCCATCCGATTTTCTGAAAGTTGATCCCATTTGCAACCATTATTACATTTTAAAAAACGGGAAACATTCGGTATTAGCAACATACAATGCAAGTACAAAACTCATGGAGCGGGTTGAGAAAACAACTGCGTATGGAATTCGTCCACGCAATGCGGAACAAATTTTTGCATTGCATGCATTGATGAATCCTGATATAAAATTAGTGACGTTGCAAGGTGTTGCTGGAACCGGAAAAACGCTGTTGGCTTTAAGTGGAGCATTGGAACAAAAACGCGAATACCGTCAGGTGTATCTTGCACGCCCCATTGTCTCTTTGAGTAATAAAGATATTGGATACTTGCCTGGCGACATTAAAAGCAAGCTGAACCCATACATGGAACCCCTTTGGGATAATTTAAAAATGATTCAAAATCAATGGGAAGAAAGCGATAAGGAATACAAGAAAATTACAGAACTGGTGGAAAGCGAAAAATTAATGATTACCCCATTAGCATATATTCGAGGGAGAAGTCTTTCGAACATCTATTTTATTGTTGATGAAGCACAAAACTTAACTCCGCACGAAGTAAAAACAATAATAACGCGTGCTGGCGAAAACACGAAAATTGTCTTTACGGGCGATATCTTTCAAATTGACACGCCTTATCTAGACACGCAATCGAATGGATTGAGTTATTTAATCGATAAAATTCGAGACAATCCTCTGTATGCACATATAACATTAGAAAAAGGAGAGCGGTCGGAACTCGCAAACTTGGCAAACGAATTATTGTGAGGTATTTATAGTTCTTTTATTGAAGGATTTTATTAATTTTATCATCCGAACATAATCTATTAAACTTACTAAGCAACGTTTTTAGATTTTGGATCGTCATACATTTATGATTACGAAAATCCTAACTATAAAACATTCATTTGCTTATTGTTTACTTTCCGTTTTAATGATTACATTTTTGCTTCCATCTTGTAAAAATGAATTCAAAGAAACGGCCTCTGTTCATGTTTCATTGAAGTTGACAAATCCTATTATTTCCAATTCAACTTCATTAATAGGTGGAACGGCCCGCATTGGTTCATTTGGTATAACGGGAGATAGAAAGCAAGGCGACGATGTTTCATTTCTAAAAAGTTTTTCAAGTGAAACAGCTGCCGATTTATCATCAGGAACTATAAATCCCATAATTAATTTTGACTTGTTTCAAGGAACATACACACGACTTGATGTTAATTTGGGCATGGATCCGTCAACAACAAACGGCTCGATTGAATTGCTTGGAAAATATAATGATGGAGGAGAAGAAGGTGAATCTAAGAAGTTTGTGTTTCGTTACGAGCCAGAAATTAAGCTTAATTTGAATTTAGCGATTTCGAAGGAAATAAATATTTTAGCTGATCAAAACACAGAAGTGATTTTTGAAATGGATGCCAATTATCTTTTCTCTGGAATTCCAGAATCTCTTTGGTACAATTCCACACATGAAAATATTAATGGCGAGGAAATTATATATGTAACCTCACAAAAGAATACGGCTATTTATGCTATTTTAATAGGTAGAATAAACTCTGCTTTTTCTGCTCATATTAATTAACATGGCAAAAGAGACTACAGACATTCAATTGGTTGATGGCTGCGTTCGAAATGATCGCCGTTTTCAGGAATTGTTATATAGTCGTTTTTGCGTAAAAATTAATTCTATTTGCATAGGGTATACTGGCAATCAAACCGATGCCGATGACATCCTTCAAGAAGCATTCATTAAGGTTTTCAAAAATATTCGAGACTTCCGATTTGAATGTCCGCTCGAAGCTTGGATTAGACGAATTGTTGTGAATACAGCCATCGACAATTATCGTATTAGCATCAAACATCCAACCATTGTATTAATAAATGAAAGCTTTGATTTCGTCGATGAAAGCGAATTTCCGCATCCTGGTGACTATAATTATTTTATTGAATTGATTTCAAAACTACCCGACGGGTATCGTTTGATTTTTAATTTATATGTAATAGAAGGTTATAGTCACAAAGAAATTGCCGAAAAAGTTGGAATTAATGAAGGCACTTCGAAATCTCAGCTTTCTCGCGCAAAAAAATACTTGCAACATCAATTAATGCAGGAGGTTAACTCTCTTAAAAAACCCGCACAGTTCGAAGATGGAAGATCTATACAAGTGGTATAAGCAAGGGTTTGAATCTCTATCATCGCAAAAACCATCTCCTCATGTTTGGGATGCCATTTCTGCTCAACTTGACTCGAATTCTAAAAAGAAAAAGCGGATTTGGGCTTGGCGGATTTCAGGACTTGTTGCAATCCTCATTACTATTAGTGGATTTATTTTAACCCAATTTGATTCTTCATCTCCTATCATTTTTAATAAAATGGGGGTTATTGAGAAAACCCAATCGGTTAATCGTATTTCGTCAAATAGCATCAATCAAAAAATACAATCATCAAATTATCAATCATCATTGTTGCTGAATACAAATTCGCATTCCGAATCTGCTGATTCAAATTTAAAGAAAGAAGCTATCGTTGAATCAGAAAATAAGCAGGATGAATTACTTGGCAATTTTTCCCAAGTAAAATCAGAAACAGCAAAGATATCGCAGGATAATGAAATCGTTTCTTCTGAATTTGAAAATCTTAAACTAAACGAACCTAAAGCAAATTATTTATCTGGCTTGTCAATACTAGAAATCGCCATTAACAGTGAATTGAAACAAATAATACCGAATAGTGAGACGGGGCAATTTATAAATTCCACACAATTTGTTGAGCAGGGTTCGCGATGGTTTGTAGGACAAACAGCGGAATTAAACAACAATTGGCTTTTCAATCACGATTTAAAGGATGCTGCTCGAAGAGAATCTAATAATTCTATACATCCATCATTTAGCATGAGTCATGCATTTGTTCTAGCAAAAGAAATTCATCCTGGCAAAATCATTCGGGCAGAGTTTATCTTGGCAAAAAGTGAAGGGCAACATTTTCAGACCTATTTAGAAGGTACAATTCAACACAAGTCAATCGAATTAAATTATTCTGGATTAACACTCTTGGCTGATAAAAAATCTATGAATACTCAATCATTCCTAGGCCTTCCATTGAAATCACATTGGCTAGGTGGTGTTTCTATGTGTTTATTATCTGGAAGCAAACTCGCCATTGGACAAATAGAGAATGTCCCTGGAGGATTCAGAAAAATGAATGTTTCGCTTGTAGCGGGTTATGAAAAGGAGGTTTTGCTTTCAAAGCGCATTTCCCTTGCGAGCGGCCTTCGATTGTATGGAGGATTAACGAATATTTTCAAAGGTTACGAAAATATTCCTTCTTGGTTTAACCGAACACATTCAGGAAACATCGCATGGACGTTCTCGCTCCGTTATTCATTTAACATGAGAAGTCAATAATTTTTTATTCAAAAGCAACCAATATTTTAAACCTTACGTCTTTTAAATTGAGTTAACTTTTAGTCAGGTTGCTCATCACAAACCATCACACCATAAATGGTACCGGCGGCCTATTATACATGGGCCGCCGGTTTTTTATATAGTGTAAGAATGTGAATACTTCCTAAAGTTGACTAGCTATTTTTCGATAGTAATTACCAGATATTTAGAAGATCTCCAAAACGTTTCGGAGTTTGTAATAGTAAGACTCTTCACTTTTTTCTTTCCATCCATTTCAAGCTTGTATGAGTTTGATGGGTGGTTGGTAATAACTTTGGCATTTTTGCCATTTACTGGAATTGACTTAATTTTAGAAACATCAACTTGAGTGAAATAGTCTTGATTGAAATCGGACTTCAAGATTTTCTTTTTACCTAAACCAAGAAAACCACCTTCTTTATTGGTTACTTTATTGTCTCTTAGTTCTTTATATGTTCCAACTGCATAATATGCCGTGTTCATTTTTACGGTTTGTTTCTCAATAACCTGAGTTTTTCCAGCACTTTCTCCCTGAAGATTCGTAATAGAAGTATTCATTTCGCCAATTTGAATATTCATAGAAGCCATTTGCTCTTTCAGCGTTCCAATTTCTTTGTCTTTATCTGCCAATTGCTCAGTCATTCGAGCAATCATCTTTTCAAATTCAGCAATTTTCAAATTCGATTTTTTCAATCGCGACTGAAGTGATGCGATTTTCGATTTATTTTCCTCCATCAACTCATTAATGAAATTGATATCTTCATTAATTCTGTCTTTCGCCGAACCTTGTAACTCAGCGCCACTTTCAGTTGACGATGATTTAATTGCACCCTGTTTTTGTTTAACCTGAGACAAATTATCTTCAATCTCATTCAGCGATTCCATAAATGAATTAATCGTAGAATCTTTGCTTGCAGCCTCTTTTGCAATCGCTTCTTTTTCGGCTTTTAGTGCTTCCAATTCCGGATTTGGCTCATCTTTACCTTGGCAACCGGCCAATGCAATTAATACTGTGGCAACATAGAACAGACGTTTCATAATTTTTATAGTTTTTTATTCGATTTATTGAAAACAAAGGTATATGCTTAAAATTGCTCTGTAGTTTAAATTTTATTAAAACTTTCATAAAGAATACACGGCTATAGGTATTGTAAATTCTGAGAATTGTTGATAACAAAGGTGTCACAGAACGAGATTGTTGCTTAAGAATTAAGAATTTCCAATTTTTACAAAAACTTCATATTGTAAAAGCAATTCACTACTTTCAATCGCCTCGATTTTCCTATCTTTGCGCCCCTAATTCGCATAGGATCATAAATATGCACCATTACCCTGAACAAAAGAATCTGAACCTGCCCGCAATTGCTGATGAGGTGCTTGCCTGGTGGGAAGAAAATAACGTATTTGAATCGTCGGTAACTTCGCGAGAAGGTAAGCCAACCTTCACATTTTACGAAGGTCCGCCTTCTGCAAATGGCTTACCTGGAATTCACCATGTGATGGCACGAACTATAAAGGATATGTTCTGCCGCTATAAAACTCTTCAGGGCTTTCAGGTAAAAAGAAAAGCAGGTTGGGATACGCATGGATTGCCCGTTGAACTTGGCGTTGAAAAAACTTTAGGAATTACCAAAGAAGACATCGGAAAGACCATAAGCATTGACGATTACAACCGTGCTTGCCGCGAAGATGTGATGAAATTTACGGGCATCTGGAACGACCTAACTCGTCAAATGGGCTATTGGGTTGATATGGAAAACCCATACATTACCTACGAAAACAAATACATCGAAAGTGTTTGGTGGCTTCTGGGGCAACTTCACTCGAAAGGATTGTTGTACAAAGGATTCACCATTCAGCCATATTCACCTGCAGCGGGTACGGGTTTAAGTTCGCACGAACTCAACATGCCCGGCACATACAAGGATGTGAAAGACACAACCATTGTTGCGCAGTTTAAAGTGAAGTCGGATGAAAAAGCCATCGCTCTTTTCAAAAATTTGGATATTGAGAATTTAAGTTTGATGGCTTGGACCACCACGCCTTGGACACTTCCATCAAACACCGCGTTAACAGTAGGTAAAAATATTCGTTATGTTGCGGTTAGCACTTTCAATCCCTATGTTTTTACCCCTTGTACAGTAATTCTTGCGAAAGATTTAGCTAGCAAATTCTTCCCTGAAAAAAATGCAGAACTCGAATTCGATTCGTATAAAGAAGGAGACAAAGCAATTCCATTCAAAATACTCGCTGAATTTAGCGGTGCTGAACTTGAAGGGATTCGTTATGAGCAGTTATTGCCTTATGCGCAACCAACGGATGGCGATGCCTTTAAAGTAATTACAGGAGATTTTGTCACAACCGAAGATGGAACTGGAATCGTTCATACCGCGCCAAGTTTTGGTGCAGACGATTTTAAAGTGGCTCGTCAACATGGAATTGGCTCTTTAACCTTGGTCGATTTACAGGGGCGTTTTGTTCAAGAAGTGAACGATACGGTTTTTGGATTCGCTCATGAATTTGTAAAAGAACAATACCTCAACGACGATGAAAAAGCTGTTGAACTTGCTCGTCAAAAAGAACATCTTCGTCATATTATTCCCAACCTTGAAAAATATTTAAGTGTTGATGAGCGCATTGCACTTAAGTTGAAGGTGGAAGGCAAAGCGTTTAAGATTGAAAAATACGATCACACGTATCCACATTGCTGGCGTACCGACAAGCCTATTCTATATTATCCTCTTGATAGTTGGTTTATTAAATCGACTGCTGTAAAAGATCGTTTGATAGTACTCAATAAAACCATTCATTGGAAGCCAGAAAGTACAGGCACCGGGCGATTCGGAAATTGGTTGGAAAACCTACAAGATTGGAATTTAAGCAGAAGTCGTTATTGGGGAATTCCAATTCCTATATGGACTAGTGAAGACGGAAGCGAACAAATCATCATTTCTTCTGCCGAACAACTTCGGATGGAAATTGAGAAGGCCGTTTCGGCTGGCATAATGCCCAAAAACCCGCTAAGAAATTTTGTACCTGGCGATATGAGCGATGAAAATTACCGTCAATTTGATTTGCATCGACCTTCTGCTGATGAGATTTTTCTGGTTTCTGCATCTGGGAAGAAAATGAAGCGAGAGAGCGATTTAATTGATGTATGGTTCGATTCGGGAGCAATGCCTTATGCACAATGGCATTATCCTTTCGAAAACAAAGAAATGATCGATTCGGGCAAAGCATTCCCGGCCGACTTTATTGCCGAAGGAGTTGATCAAACCCGTGGTTGGTTTTTTACATTGCATGCCATAAGCACGATGGTGTTTGATTCGGTTGCATTTAAAAATGTGGTATCGAACGGTTTGGTTCTCGATAAAAACGGGAATAAAATGTCGAAGCGTTTGGGCAATGCCGTTGATCCGTTTGATACACTTGGTAAATATGGTCCCGATGCTACACGTTGGTATATGATTGGAAACGCTCAGCCTTGGGACAATCTGAAATTCAACGAGGATGGCATTACTGAAGTTCAGCGGAAATTCTTTGGTACACTTTATAACACGTACGCATTTTTTGCCCTTTATGCCAACATCGACAAATTCCGAATGGATAAGGCAAAGCAAATCCCGGTTCAAAACCGTCCTGAAATTGACCGTTGGGTTTTGTCGCGCTTGAATAGTTTGAAAGAAGAAGTTCAATTGAAGCTTGAGGATTATGATCCCACGCCTGCAGTTAGAGCGATTGAAGAATTTGTAACTGAGCAACTGAGTAATTGGTATGTTCGTTTAGGAAGAAGACGTTTTTGGCGAAGCGAAAGTGATTCAGACAAACAAGCCGCTTACGAAACACTCTTTGAATGTCTCGAAACGGCTTCGCAGTTGATGAGTCCTATTGCACCATTTTTCGCAGAATGGCTTTACCGTAATCTGAATGCTGCATCCTTCGAAGGAGTTACATCTGTTCATACAAGCAATTGGCCCGCAACAAACAATGCGTTAATTGATGTCGATTTAGAAGAGCGCATGGAACTCGCGCAACGTTATTGTTCGATGATTTTGGCGCTTCGTAAAAAAGTAAATATCCGTGTTCGTCAGCCACTTCAGCGAATTAAGGTTCCAATTATCGACCCGCGTATTCAAAACCAGTTGAATGGAGTTAAGGAGTTGATTCTTTCCGA
>CALQJV010000034.1 GCA_943330985.1 Chitinophaga pinensis | reverse complement strand
TATTCATAACAATAAAAAATGCTTCTCCCAAAACAGGAGAAGCAATGTGCGGATGAAGGGACTCGAACCCCCACGCCTCTCAGCGCCAGATCCTAAGTCTGGTGCGGCTACCAATTACGCCACATCCGCATGGATCTTAAAAAGGAGTGCGAAAGTACTGCTCATTTTAGTATCTACCAAATATTTTTCAATGTTTTATTCATTGCATTGACGAACAGCACATTTAATTTATTAAAACTCAAATAAAATGAGCGAAAAATAGGGGGCAATTAAAAAACAGGGAAATTCCAGTTGATTTGGCGAGACAGAATCAACAAGATTGCGATTGTTGTGTAAATAGCGATGGTTTTGAAACGCGCAGTATCGCTTGATGCTTTTTTAGAGAATGAACGTCCCAGTTGCAACAAAACAATTGCAATGATCATGGTTAATGGATGCTCCAATGCATACAAACGTGAAATGGCATCTTTCATAACTCCAGGTGTACTGAGTAATTTTAAACCTCGCTCACTTGAAAAATAGATGATTAATCCTATGAGTAATTGCGAATGAGCCAAACCAATCATTGCTCCGCCCAAAGCATTATCAAGCTTTTCGAAAGCTTTATTTGTTAACCAACCAATATAACTTCTGAAGAGAACGAATACTATTAATGGTAAAAGAATCCAACGAAGTAGATTGTGAACAAGAACTAAAATTTCCATAAGTATTTTTTTTCAAAAATACAGGAAAGCGTTTTCGTTTCACTTTTAGTAAATGTTAATTTTCAACATCCCGAATTTCATTTACCAACATTCCCAATTTTCTTCATAGTTGATTTAACCTATCTCACTGAGGAGATTCGTTGATAAGATCTCATTGGGATTCCAATTTCTCAATGCACAAAAAAGTATGTTTGCTCAAACTTCACCACGATGAAAGCAATCAAGCAGTTAATTTACCTTATCATTATTTGCATTTGCCCATTTTTAGTAAACGGCCAAGCATTTGAAAACGCTTTATTGTGGAAAATTAAGGGAAATGGATTGAAAAATTCATCATACATTTTAGGAACCTATCATATAGTGAACAATGAGTTTTTAAACAACTTAAAAGGTTGTGAATTAGCCCTTGAAAAAACAAGTTCGGTATTGGGCGAACTCGAAATTACTCCCGAAGTAGCTAGCCAAATGATGCCTTATATGCTTTTGGAAAATAGCTCAATTGACAGTTTAATGAATCCTCTTCAATACGATTCATTGAGCCAATTTGTTCAAGATAAATTGAGCTTACCGATGGTTCTTTTCAATAAAATGAAACCCATGGGAATTTACCTCATGCTCTCGGCTGCAGAGATGAAAAACACACCTTTTTTAACGAATTTCAAAGGGGAGCCCATGGATGTATATGTGCAAAACGAAGCAAGAAAAAATGGAAAGGAAGTATTTGCCTTGGAAACAATTCAGAAGCAAGCAGACTTGTTATTCAGTCATGTTGCGCTGAACGAACAAGTTCAACTGCTCATGCAATATATCAGAACAGGAAACCAAGAAAGTAGTTTAGAGAATGATCGAATGAATAATTGCTATATGAATCAAGATTTAAATTGCCTCGATTCATTGATGAATGCAAGCGGTTTTACAGCCATCGAATCAAATCTATTATTGAAAGACAGAAACATCAGGTGGATTCCTCGAATTGAAGAAATCATCCAAAAACAATCGTGTTTTATTGCGGTTGGTGCTTTGCATTTAGCCGGAGAAAATGGGCTCATATACTTATTACGCAAGCAAGGATATACACTTAGCCCTGTTCATAATCGTAAAGATGTAAATTAAAAAAAAGAACATTTTTTAGAAAAGCGTGTTACATTTGCACTTCGAATTGAGAAATACATGAAAAATAATCAAACCAAATTCATCCTCGTTATTTCAGCAATTGCAGTTGCTGCATTATTCCGATTAATCCCACATTGGCCTAATTTTACTCCCATGGCAACAATTGCGCTCATGGGTGGAGCGCTTTTAGCAAATCGATTCATGGGCTTTATTATTCCATTAATCGCTCTTTTAATTAGCGATTTGCTAACCATTACCTTCATCAATTACCAATGGATTACTGTGGAAGATTATTTCACTTCTCCTTCTACCCTAGTTCTCTACTTAAGCTTTATCGCAATAACTGCCTTGGGATTACTTTTGCGCAATCGTCAAAGTTGGAGCAATTTGGCTACCGCATCTTTAGCTAGTGCACTTGTCTTTTTCATCATAAGCAACTTCGGTGATTGGTTAGGTAACACTTTACCAAAAACGTTTGCGGGTCTATTAGCAACCTACGAATTAGGAATTCCTTTTTTTAGTTACAACTTACTTGGAAATTTATTTTACACCTTTTTATTCTTTGGGATTTTTCATTTTATCTATTCCAAGAATCCGCAACTGGCCAAAGAAACTGTCAGAAAATAATATTGATTCTTTAGAAATCCTGCTTCGGCAGGATTTTTTTTTGTGTAGTATCGTCATTCGGAATATTCATGAAAAACGAACAAACAACATTAAGCTATTGGGAAAGCAGCACTTGGCTACAACCCGATGTTATTATTATTGGAGCCGGTATTGTGGGAATCAATGCTGCCATTCATCTCAAGAAATCCAATCCATCAAAGAAAATCCTCATTCTCGAACGGGGAACTCTTCCTTCTGGTGCCAGTACCAAAAATGCAGGATTTGCATGCTTTGGAAGCTTAAGTGAGATTGTGGATGATTTGGAAAGATGCTCTGAAGCAGAAGTTGTTCAATTAATAGAAATGCGCTGGCAAGGCTTGCAATTGCTCCGAAATACATTGAGCGACGAACAACTCGAATACGAACCATTGGGGAGTTTCGAGGTGTTTACCGATGCGCAAGAAGAACTTTACAATCAAAGTCTGGCAATCATGGATCGGTTTAACGCCCATCTTGAAAGAATTACAGATGTTAAATCGGTGTTCAGTATTACCGATGATCGCATTCTCGAGTTTGGTTTACAAGGAGTGAAACACCTGATTTTAAATTCAGCTGAAGGACAAATAAACACTGGAAAAATGATGAATTCCTTGCTGCAGCTTGCTCGAAATATGGACATTACCATTTTACAAGGTATTGAAGTCGATTCGTTTAAAGACAATAAGCAAGGTGTTTCAGTTTACACAAAATCCTTGGGTGAGATTTCATGCCAACAATTACTCATTGCCACCAACGGATTTGCAAAGCAATTGCTCCCAAACATCGACGTAGAACCAGGGAGAGCTCAAGTTCTCATAACATCGCCAATTCCAAATTTAAAGATTAAAGGATGCTTCCACATGGATCAAGGATATTTCTATTTCCGTAATGTAGGAAATCGTGTATTATTTGGTGGAGGACGAAATCTAGATAAAGTAGCAGAAACTACTTATTCACACCAAACGACTGAAATCATTCAAAAGAAACTGGAGAAGTATTTAAAAGAAACGATACTTCCAGGAATTGATTTTACCATTGAACAACGTTGGGCAGGAACTCTCGGATTGGGAAAAACCCGCTTGCCAATCATTGAAAAAATCGACAACAATGTATTTTGTGCAGTTAGAATGGGCGGAATGGGTGTTGCAATTGGTTCGCTGGTTGGAAAAAATGTGGCCGCTTTGATTACAGAAGATTAAGGCGCAGAAATAAATATGTGCTTTGAGTATTCTGATGTTGCTGTTTTAATTCTCACCAAATACAATCCCGCACTCCATGTATCACTCACGATTTCGAGTGTTTTAAAATCGCCAGATTTCGAAAATTGCAATTGACCTGAAGATGAGTACACCGTAATACGTTCAATTGGCATATCAGAGTCTATTTTAAATTTACTCATTGCTGGATTGGGAAACATTCGAATTTCTATATTGGGAAGTGTATTTATTCCTGCCCAAGAAAAGGGAAAAGGCGAAGAAATAGCTGTACATCCATATTGATCATAAATACGCACATTATAATTTCCATTATATAGTGGCTGCCAATATAAGGTATCTGAATCTGGAATCTCCACGCCGTTTACATACCAAATAAAGTTTTGAGCTGGACTAGAAACCAAAATATAGTCAAGCATTGTTATGGTTGGGGCGACAGGTGGAATTATAATAGTAAGCGAAAGAATGTCAGTATTAACACATCCTATATCTGAAACTCCAACAACAGAATAAATACTATTGGATGTTGGCGAAATGGATACAGACTCAATATCCGATGAAACTAAACCGGTACCCGAATTCCAGAAATAACTTGAAGCTCCTGTGGCTTGTAAAGTAACCTGAGTTCCCAAACATACAGAATCGGAGGAAGCTACAATCTGAACATCCGGGATTGGATTTACCATAATGTAGTTAACTAGTTTCAAGGTATCGCTTTGTGAACTAGTCGTAACAATGAGTTGAACATCATAGCTTCCTGGCGTTGAATAGCTAACACTTGGAGATTCGAGTGCTGAATTGGTTGGCGATGCTCCTTCGAACGTCCAACTGAAACTATCTGGATTATTTAAACTTGTGTTTGTAAATTGAACAGGTGTATTTTGGCAAACCAGATTGTTTGCAGGCACAGAAAATCCCGCTACAGGGGCATCATTGCTGGAAACTCCACTGAGATTTATATTGTCTATATAGATGTTATTTCCGTTTGAATTATACCCTTCAAAACGAAACCGAACTCCAGTCATACCTGCAAACGAGGTTAAATTAATTGAACCACACGAAACTCCTGAAAAACCCTCACACCAGTCGTTTGGTGACTGCGGTGTAAAAAAAGCACCCGTATATTCGCTTGTAGCAAAATGATAGGCAGAGTCTTGATTCTCACCTCTCGACCAAAGTCGGTTCCATGTCTGCCCACAATCACTCGAAACGGAAACTGCTAAAGAATCGGTAATCCAAGGATATCGTTGTTCGTAGGCATAATCGAATGCTAGGTTAATGGATGAATATCCGGTAAAATTAAACGTTGGACTAATTAAATAATCGCTTGTTCCTGTTGAAAAATCAGAGAAATAAGGCAAACGAAGTGATTTATTTCCCGGAGAAGTTCCATTACTTGTTGCAAATTCCCATGTAGATGTTCCGGATGAATTTTCAACAGACCAGTTATTCGTACTTAATAAATTACTTTCAAAAGTTTCGACGAATGGTAAATTAGAACCAATTGGATTGTTTACATGAAAGGAATAATATAAAAAATTGTTCGCCATGAATGCATCCTGAAATGCTCCATTGATTGTTCCAAGAACATTTACCTGAAGGGTATGATTACCTGCATCAAGAACCGAAGTTTGAAGTAAAATATTTTGAGATAAACCGGGAAGAATTTGACCTGTCCAATATTGGGTGTAGGTAAACCCATCGTCAATTTTACTTGTAATGGTAAGACTTTGAATGGTATCAAGTCCGGCATTTACAATGCGAATAAATGGAGAAACTTGATTATCGCAAGAACTTAAAGATGGTGCGATGATATTACTTAACCAGGCATTGTGTTGAGCAGTTTGGGTCGATAAGCAAGCAAGTGCTTGTTGAACGTTCAATCGTCCCGCCCCTAATAAACCAATATAATTGGGATTAAAGATGTCTATATTATCGGCTGAAGCAAGTAAACACGATTCCACTTCGGATGGACTTAAAGATGGGTTTGCCGACAATAATAGCGCTGCAGCTGCCGTAACCAAGGGAGCAGCAAAGGATGTTCCGTTTTTAACTGACGTACCATTGTTGGGCGCTAGTGACCACATTTGAAAGCCCGGAGCTGAAATATCGACTGAAGAACCATAATTCGAAAAAGAGGCACGAACGTCAATATTATTTGTTGCGCCAACACTTATTACACTTGGATAACCTGCAGGGTAATTAACGTTCGAATTGCCATCATTTCCGGCCGCAGCAACCAAAACTACACCCGCATTGTATGCCTCATTAATAACTGCAAACCCTGTTTGAGATGGAACAGGTGCACCCCAACTCATGTTGATGACTCTTGCACCTTGACTTACAGCAAAAGCTACACCTTCATATTCTGAAATCAAGATATTGGGAGAATTGTCGCTTGTAATTTTAACTGGCAATAATTTAACACCAAAAGCAAGCGAAGCCATTCCCGATCCGTTGTTTGTGTTTGCTCCAATCAAGCCCCCAATATGTGTCCCGTGATCCCAAGAAGAACCAGGTGGATTCACGTCGGGATCGTTATCAGCAATGTCGAAACCCGAAAGTGTCATGCCTTGTAAATCGCTATGCGTAATCTGCATAGCATCGTCCACTATGGCAACTTTAATAGCGGCATTTCCGGTTTGAATGTCCCAAGCTTGCGGGGCTTTTATCTTATACAAATACCATTGCCCCCCCGTTGTTGTTGTGTTAGAACCCAAATCATTCGGAATTAGATAATGTTTTGAAACGGGAATTTTTTCTGCGTATTCAACATAACCACTTGCTGTTAATACTCGAATTACCTCATCCAGATTTTGATTGGGTGATAATTGTAAACGTATAATGCGGTTGAGTGAAGATTTAGAAAACCAGAAAGAGGATTGAATTTGACTCACTTGAAACGAAGATCGGTACGATTCAAAGAAATCTAAAACTGGTTGAGAGGGAGTCAACGATTCAGTTAAAGGAAAATTTTCTTTTATTTTTACAAAAAGCTGATTTTCATGATAAATAGAATTACTATCTTGAGCGATAATAGATGTATTTACAAGTAAAAAAAGGAGGATAACTATTCGGTGAATCATGCTATTTATTATTGAAAACGATTAAATATTGTATTGGCGATTTGTTCTGATTCAAGCAAAGCTTCCATGTTTAAGCCGGTTTCTATTGCATGAGCATTGGCCCAAGCCAAAAGTTCTTCTGTCGCCATGTTTCCAGTGAGAGAATCGCTTGCCATGGGACAACCGCCAAATCCTTTCAATGCAGTATCGAAACGAAAGCAACCTGCTTTGTATGCAGCATCGGCTTTCTTACCAACATCGCCAGGAAGTGTATGGAGGTGTGCTGAAAGTGTTGCACTTTTTAGGGTTGGTAATATGGCATGAAACAAATTGGATATGCTTTCTGAGTTCGAAATACCTGTTGTATCGGCAAGTGAAAGATGTCTAACTCCCCGTATTTCGAGTGTTGCAGCCCAATGAGCAACCATATCGGCCGACCAAGCATCACCATAAGGATTTCCAAAGGCCATGGATAAATATACGAGCAATTCCTTATTTCCTTTACTGCAAATCTCTAGTATTTCATCAACACGATCCAATGACTCTGCAATTGAAGCATGGGTGTTTCTTTGCTGAAATGTCTCGGAAACAGAAAATGGAAATCCTAAAAAATGAACCTTTTCATGATTGGCCGCTTGTTCAGCACCACGTGTGTTTGCAACTATTGCTAATATTTTGGTAGATGTGTAACTGAGGTCGAGCTGATCGAAAACATCGGAAGTATCCGACAATTGAGGAATAGCTTTGGACGACACGAAACTTCCAGCATCAAGTATCGGAAAGCCAACCGCAAGAAGCTGTTGTAGATAACGAACTTTTTCTGCGGTTGGAATAAATGCATGAATTCCTTGCATAGCATCGCGTGGACATTCAGTTATGTGAATCATAATTCGTGTTTTGCAATGAGTCGATTAATTTCTCTTATCAATTTAGGCCCTTCGTATATAAATCCAGTGTAAAGCTGAATAACATCAGCACCTGCATTTATTTTCTCAAGAGCATCTTCAGCAGTATGAATACCTCCCACTCCAATGAGCAAATATTCGGAACCCAAATGCTCACGTAAATAACGAATCACTTCCGTTGAACGATTTCGAACAGGCTTTCCACTTAAACCACCTGCACCAATTTCTACGATCGTTTTGTTTGGTGTTTGCAAGTGACTGCGAGAAATAGTGGTATTAGTTGCAATAACACCTGATAATTCGCAATCACTAACAATTTCAATAATATCGTCTAATTCAGATTCATTTAAATCGGGTGCAATTTTAAGTAAAATAGGTTGCGTCGATTTAATATGACGTGCTTCTTCTTGAATTGCTTTAAGCAACTCTCTTAAAGGTTCTTTTTCTTGCAAAGCTCTAAGTCCTGGTGTATTGGGCGAACTCACATTCACAGCAAAATAATCAACATAAGGATGCAATGCCCGAAAACATTTCAAATAATCGTTGATGGCATCGGCACTTGAAGTGTCTTTGTTTTTTCCAATATTTCCACCTACAATCAACCCTTGGGGACGATTTTTAAGTTTTAGAATCATGTTATCAACACCTTCATTATTAAATCCCATTCGATTAATCAAAGCTTCATCATTGGGCAATCGAAACAAACGTGGTTGAGGATTTCCTGGTTGAGGCAATGGAGTTACAGTTCCCACTTCAATAAATCCAAAGCCCAAATGCTGAAATGATTTGTAAAACGATGCATTTTTATCGAATCCCGCTGCTAACCCCACGCGATTAGGAAAACGAATTCCTTTTTTATCGAACCTCAACTCGGGATGAAAACCTTTTGAATACAATCGAAACAATCCATCAATTCCAGGAATTGCACAAACAATTTGAAACAATCGTACAGAGATGTGATGCGCTTTTTCAGGCGAAAAAAGAAAAAGGATTGGACGAAGTAAACGCTTATACATCGGAGTAAAGTTAGCTGTATTTATAAATTTTACAACATTCTTTG
>CALQJV010000033.1 GCA_943330985.1 Chitinophaga pinensis | reverse complement strand
TGGTTTGGGAAGAGCGGCAATATCGAGAGAATACGAAATAGTTTCTGTTGCTCCAGGATTTAAAGTTTGGGCTGTTGCATTGGGGCCGGTTAACACCGTTATTGGCGTAGCGGCCGAACTGAATGGGTTGCCTGCGTAAAAACGAATAGGATAACCTGAATCGGAAGGAGCCGCTCCTACGTTTTCAATAACTAATGAAAGATCGTATTGAGCTGAACCGTTACACGTATTGTTTTGTATGGATAGCGCAACATCGGAAGCAGGGTAAACAGGACAGCCTTCTTGAGTTAGAAATGTAGCTTGTGTTAGAAAGCTGTTGAAAGGTCGGTTTTCGCTACATGTAAAATAAGGACACGTTACGGTGCTTAATAATACTTGATGCTGTTGCTGCTGCAGAGGAATACTTAAATTATTATTGATGTTAACATTGAAGTAATTGTATTGATTCCAGATACTACGGCAAGGAGCCCAAGCTTGGTCGGCAGCCGAAAAGACATTTATTTTCCCCAATGATACCCCGCTTGTAGCGCAACTCACGCAGATCTCGGCTTGACCGTCGCCATCAACATCGGCCACAACGGGCATTTCGGCACCGGTTCCAGAACTGCAGGGGTTTGTTCCAACGGTAACTGGAGTACTTCCGCTTCCATCAATAATTCTCAAATTGGATTCATCGCGGTACACCAATTCTTGTGTCCCATCTTGGTTAAAATCGAACATGGTAATACCAGTAAATCCAGATGCATCCGTTGTTACCAGCGTCCATTTGGAAGCAAGCGTTGCAGATCCATCGTAATCTAAAGCATAAACGCGGCGCGAACGTGTGACACCAATTTCGGGTTGGCAATCTTTGTCCATATCGCCAATAAATGGAACCCCAATCCAATTTCCTCCGGTGTTAGCGAGCGTTGTGGATGCGATCAAATAAGGAGAACCATTGCCCGGATTCCAAACATACAAGGTTGCAGTAGATCCTTCTGAGGCTACAACTAAATCGAGATTCCCATCCAAATCGATATCGGCCAACGAGGTATAACCGTCAGCAAAAAGTGGTAATACAATGGGGCTCATGGAATTTCCCGAAGTTCCGTTGGCATTGGTAATGGTAACATTGTAAACCGTATTTCCGCATGCCAATTCCAATCCAGCATTGGTTGTTAAATTAGCCGCGATCGGGTTTGCAACATCGCCCCAAGGTTGGTTGGTCATGATTGCTTTGCCGCCCGCAACACCCCCTTCAACAAGAAAAACTCCAGTTAATGCATTAAAAACCTGATTGTACACATACACTTCGGGAATGCCATCATAATTAAAATCAGCTAGTCCCAAAGAGCTTCCAAAACGAGCGGTTCCTGCATACCCATACTGCACATTCGATTTCCATTTAAGCGCTCCGGTATGTTCGTAACAGTATAGGTATCGGCGATCCGCCAAGGCGTTATCGGTATGATCAATAGATGCTATGAATATTTCACCAAATCCGTCCCCATCTATATCAGCAATTGCTATAGGATTGGGACCAACCCAAGCCATAAATGGGGTAGTGATTGTGAGTTCGGTTGCGCCTGTCGCCCCGCTTATAACTAGTAAATCTTTTGATCTTCTTGGATCTGATGTAACCAAACCATTGCTCGACATTATCACCACTTCGGGCACATCGTCATTATCGATATCTGCAACAAGTGGGGTTTGGTAATTAGGAACGATTTCCTCGCTCGTCCATTGAGTTGTAAAATTTAATGGGCCTCCCGGAACTGCATATTCACAAGAGGGTTGACAAAGAAGCGTTTGATTATCGCAAGGGCAATCGGGATCAAAAACATCTACTAAATTATCTCCATCATCATCAATTCCGTTGTCGCAGATTTCTTGGGAGAATCCGTTTAAACTAAAAAGCAGGAAGAAAAACAGAACGATTTTTGATTTTGGGTTCCTAATTTGTGTATTTGGAGCCGATGTGGTGTGTGAACTTCCATTCATGAGCATCAATATTTTAGAATCTGTAATCAATTTACGTGTAATTTCTACCCGTGTTAAACAGCTTGATTACTCTTTCAAATTTGATGGTTTGCACATAGCACTTGATTATGTTTGCAGTAAACTTGTTAATGAACAATTGTTGAAAACCCCTGAATACTATTCCGCCTAAAAATAAATAAACATGCGCAATCGAATTCTCGAAAATTTACACTTGCCGTTTTGGCTCATCAAAGATGCATGTTGGGCTATGGCATTGAAAACCCTTGGGTTGTTGATGATATTACCAACTGTTAGTTTGGCTATTTATCTAGTAATTAGAACGCGTAAAGAAATCAAGGACTTTCTGCCCAACTTATCAATTGCGTGTTGGATTACAGCAAATTCCATTTGGATGTGTGATGAGTTTTACCAACTAGGGATAAAAGATTTTAGCTTGGTGTTCTTCAGTTTTGGAATAATCAGCATTGCATTTTGGCTTTGGAAATATTTCCCCGAAGAGTGGAAAAAAAGCAAAACGGAAGAGCATAGGTAAAAGACCAATATCAGTCGTCTTTTTCCGATTTTTTAATGTGTTTTTGTTTTCGCTTATACGTTTTTTCAGAGGGTTCAACTTTTACAGGAGGAATAGGGCCCAAAGTATCCCGGGTTGTTTTTTTAAGATGCTTTAAGGTTTCCTTTTTCATAATCCTAAAATTAGAAAACCATAAATTCTTGCGGGTCAATGGGCTTGCCATCATACCACAATTCAAAATGCAAATGCGGCGATGTGCTTAATTCTCCTGAATTTCCAGTAATGGCAATTGCCTCGCCTGCTTTCACTTTTTCGCCCTCTTTTTTAAGTAAAACGGCATTGTGTTTATACAAGGAAACTAAATTGTTGGCATGTTGAATTTGTATAACATGGCCGGTTTCAATAGTCCAGCCCGAAAAAATAACGGTACCGTCTAAGATTGATTTAACCGCTTCGTTTTTAGGTGCAACCACATCTATTCCATAGTGCTTAAGTGCCGGATTAAAGCTTGTTGTAACCTTACCTTTCAAAGGCGTAAAAAAATAATAATTGCTAATCTCGCTCATGTATGAATCGTTGATTGCATTATTTAAGTTGTAACGGTCTTGTTCTTCAACCTTGTCCCTAAATTTTGCCTCTTGCTCCGATGGGGTAAGAGTTACTTTACTAATATCGGGCTTTGAATTCTCTCTGGGCTTACTTGCGGCAGATGTAACGTTGCCGCTCATAACTTGTTTAATGTTAAACAACAGAGCGTCTTTTCCTTCGGATGATATTTTGATTGAATCGACTTTTTCGGCTAAAACAAGCAGGTTCCTTCGCATTTCAACATCACTCGAATAACCCGGAATGTATTCGCGAAGAGGAGTAAAAGCAATAACAAATGTGGTTAGAATTATTAATCCAATAGACAATAATCCAAGGGCCGTAAATAAATTCAGTTGAGACAATTTGAGGGAATATTTCTCTTCAAAAGTCTCATCATTCATAACAACCAAGCGGTATTTATGACGGAGCTTCCGAATTATTTCCTTCCCTTTACTTGTTGAAACCTGTTCCATTTGCGCTGCTAAGTTCTAAAATTCACTCGAATTGTTTGAAATTGTATCAAATGTTAATTAAAATAGCAGAAATTAAAATAATTTTGCGCTCTATTAGTTAATGCTCTGTTACCTTCGAAATCTTTGATCCGAATAAATACCATAAAGCAAACCTATATCATCCTAATTAGCATAACTTCGGTTTTGTTGATGCAGGGATGCTCCACCAAAAAAAACAAATGGGCAAATCGGACATTCCACAATATCACCTCAAAATACAACGGATATTTTAATGGAGAAGAAACACTTAAGGAAGGAGTCGCCATGTTGCAAACTGCTCATGTCGATAATTACTTTAAGGTGCTTCCGGTTTATGAATTTGGAACCATTGAAAATTCAAAAGCAATAATTCCACTTACCGACAAAGCAGTAAAAAAAGCATCTGTTGTAATTAGTCGGCACTCGATGATGATTCGAGGAAAAGAATATTGCAAATACATTGACGATTGTTACTTACTAATCGGCAAGAGTATGTTTTACAAACGCGATTATTACGCTTCGCTTGAAATGTTTGCTTATGTTGCTCGTGAGCCGGTTAAAAATTATAAAAAAGACCCCGTCGAACATTGGGCTAACATTTGGCTTTGCCGCGCATACAGTGAATTAGGGATGTTTGATGATGCCCAAGCGGCATTGGATAGATCAATTAACGACAAAAAAACACCAAGCAACATTAAGGGTGATTTGTATGAAGCAATTACCGATTTTTACCTCAAACAAAATAAATACACCGAAGCATTAGAATCGGTTTCAGAGTGCTTGAAGTATGTAAAAAAGAAAAGAAAAAGGGCTCGTTTGCTTTTCATTCAAGGGCAACTATTTCAAAAGAAAAATGAACTTAAGTCGGCCAATAATGCATATGCATCTGTTTTGAAATGCAGTCCAACGTATGAAATGTCCTTTTATGCGCGCATTAATATGGCACGTTGCTTCGATTCCGAGAACAACAACAGCACAAAGATTCGTTTGCTGCTTGCAAAAATGTTAAAAGACCCCAAAAACGTCGATTTTAAGGATCAGATTTATTATGTTTTGGGAGAATTGGAAGTGAAAGAGGGCAAAGAAAGTAAGGCCATTGAGCAATACTCAACATCGGTTCAGGTAAGTACAACAAACCAAAATCAAAAAGGAATGTCGTATTTGGCTATTGCTGAAATATATTTCGAGCAGCGTGCATACAGAAATTCGGCGGCATATTATGACAGTACTGTAATATCCCTTTCGAAAGAATTTCCCGACTATAAAAAAATTCTAGAAAAGCGGAACAGTCTTGCCGAATTGGTTCGAAAGTACCAGAAGATTGAGTTATACGATAG
This sequence comes from Chitinophaga pinensis, assembly GCA_943330985.1. The sequence goes on along the minus strand of CALQJV010000033.1, from coordinate 3,864 downwards.
TTTGCTTCAAATGGCGAAATTAAGTCCCGCGGATTTAGATAAAAAAGCCATCGATATTTTCGAAAAAGAGCAGCTGGCACGCATTAAGCAACAAGAAAAAGAGGCACGTAAAGCAGCACAATCTTCATCAGGAAGCACCACGGGGGCGCCAGGAACAACTGGAAATGGGAGTTGGTATTTCTACAATACCACAACGATGAGTTTTGGATTTACCGAGTTCCGCAAAATTTGGGGCGATCGAAAATTTGAAGATAACTGGAGGCGATCTAACAAACAGGCCATTATTCCTGTTGCCGACAATCCAGACGAGGACACAACCTCAACCGTTGCTAAAAAAACAGGTAAAAAAGCGACGCGAGAAGATAGCATAGCTGTTATTAGAAAAAAACTGCAAAATGCAATTCCAAAGAACGATACCATGCGTTTGGCTTATGCCGATTCGGTTATGGAAGCATTTTACGATCTTGGATTAATTTACAAAGAACGTTTGGCCGATTTGAAAAAAGCGGCGGAAACGTTTGAGGAATTCATTGAGAAATACCCAAACAATTCGAACGAATCGACGCTTTTTTATCAGCTATATCGGATATTTCTTGCTATTCCTGAACCTCCTAAGGCCGACGATTATAAAAAGCGAATACTCTCAAAATATCCGAATTCCGAATACGCAAAAATTATTACCGATCCTGAATTTTTCAAAAACGAAAACCTCAGCAAATCAGAAGCAAGTAAATATTACGAAGAAACCTACCTTTTGTATCAGGCAAAACAATATGCAGATGTTGTAAGTCGCTGCCGAACTTCGGAAACTCGCTATCAAGGAAATGCACTTTCGCCAAAGTTCGCATTGTTGAAAGCATTGGCCATTGGACAAACACGCGATATTGATGCGTTTAAATCAAGTCTTCAATCGGTGGTTAAGAATTTCCCAAGCGATTCTGTTAAAGTGAAAGCAACTGAATTACTCAACAGTTTAAATAAAATTCAAGGCATAGCTCCCAAAGACAGCGTTGTTGCTCCCATGTATAGTTACAAAGCCGACACCCTGCATTATTATGTTGTTATTGTAGAAAATGTAACTTTCGACTTAAATGATTTTAAAACACATTTGAGCGATTTTAATACCCTATATTTCTCCTTAAATAATTTACAAATTAACAACCGCATTCTAGGCACAAACTATCAAGTTGTTACTGTGCAGTCATTTCCAAACCGTTTAGGAGCTTTCGATTACATGCGTTTAATTGACGATGACGACACCCTGTTTTTAAACATGGATATGGACATAACCGACGCATTTATAATAAGTGCGGGTAATTATAATGCCCTAATGAAAGATGGTAAAGTGAGCGATTATTTAGACTTTTACAAGCGCGTTTATCAATAAATCAAAATCTGTTTACACTACTATTTTCTTGTTATATTTGTCAATTATTTAAAATCAAATCTCCGCATGTTTAATAGCAAAGAAGGTAAAACGTCCGATTCATTGAGTATTTCAGGTACCAATCAAATATTGTCGGGCACTACAATTACTGGCGACATCGTTTGCGATGGAAATATTCGTATTGACGGAACACTTAACGGGAACTTGATTGCAAAAGGGAAGGTTGTTATTGGACCAAGTGGCTGTATTGATGGCGAATTGAATTGCCAAAATGCAGATATCTCCGGAACAGTTAAGGCAAAAGTAACCGTTGCAGAGCAACTTACCTTAAAGGCAACGGCTAAATTAAATGGCGATATCAGCACAAATAAATTGGCAATAGAACCCGGTGCAAACTTTAGTGGAGCTTGTAGTATGGGTGGCATTGTGAAAGACTTCGCCAAACATGGTGCTCAAAAAGAAAACAGACCCCTTCAAGAAAAAACAGCTTAACGATATAGGTCGTTTCGCGGGACTTGGACTTCAAATGATGGGGGCAATTCTTGTTTTAACAGCCTTGGGTAATTGGGCAGATAAGAAATGTGCTTTTCAATTTCCTTTGTTCACACTTACCGGAGCCCTATTGGGTATCGCTTCTTCCATGTATTGGCTTTTTAAATCTACATCCAAAAAATAATGTCGAAAAGCATTCCCCGGTTTTTTTGGCTGGCCCTTTCTCTTGGTGGTGTATGTGCACTCCTCGCTGGACTTGCTTCGTATTTTTCATTCGTCAAACTTCCACAAATTGCCCTTTTTTTGCCCCTTGCATTTTTTGTTGCCTTGAGTGTTTTGCTCCATATTTATCTATTAAAATCAACCGAGGGGCGTCCGCAACGATTCGTTACCGCATTTATGGGAGTTCAGGCATTTAAAATGTTTGTTCACTTAATGACCATGACGATCGTCGGTTTTTTATTCTCAAACATCGCGGTACATTTTATTTTAGTTTACGCATTCTATTATCTTGCATTTACTTTAGTAGAAACAATAAGCTTGATGCGCCTTTTTATAAAATAGAAATCCATTATTGAATTCTATTTGTATCTTTAAATTACCTATGGCAGATAAAAAACGTTCTCCTAAAACACCCCAATCAAAAAATGGGGGGCCTTCCCGCTTGGTTCGGTTTATATGGATGATTGTTGTTGGGCCTATCGCCTTGCTTTTTTTGATCATTTTCCTCACTTCTATTGGTCTTTTTGGCTCATTGCCAACCATTGAGGATTTAGCTAATCCTAGATCCAATCTTGCTTCCGAAATAATATCATCCGACCAAGAAATCTTGGGGAAGTTTTATGTAGAAAACAGAAGCAGTGTTCGTTATTCCGAGCTTTCTCCAACATTGGTAAATGCGCTTGTGTCGACCGAAGACTCTCGGTTTTACGAGCATTCCGGGATTGATTTCAGGGCCCTGTTCCGCGTATTAGTAAGAACCGTTATAGGAGGAGATTCCGGATCGGGAGGCGGATCAACTATTACGCAGCAGCTTGCAAAAAACATGTTTCCGCGCGAAGACCTCAACAAAATTCAAGTCGCCTTCCGGAAAATAAAAGAATGGATAATCGCTACAAAACTCGAACGAAACTACACCAAGGAAGAAATAATTGCCCTGTACTTGAACACCGTCGATTTTGGCAATCAGGCTTTTGGGATTAAAAGTGCGGCGCATACTTTTTTTGATTGCGATACGGATTCTCTTAAAATTGAGGAGGCGGCTTTGTTGGTAGGTGTTTTGAAAGGTCCAAGCTATTACAATCCTACTAGAAATTACGAGCGCTCTCTTAACAGAAGAAATGTTGTTTTGTCTCAAATGGTGCGCTACGGAAATCTCTCCGAAGAAGCGTTTGACTCTTTAAAAGTAATCCCAATTGACCTTTCCAAATTTCAGGCTGAGAGCCACAATGCCGGAACGGCTACGTATTTTCGAGAGTATTTGAGAGAGCAAATGAATCAGTGGTGCAAAAAAAATAAAAAGCCTGATGGAACGAATTACAATCTATACAAAGACGGTCTTAAGATTTACACTACAATCAATTCTCGCATGCAATCTCATGCTGAAGATGCTGTAAAAAACCACTTAAAATCCCTTCAAAAGGAATTCTTTGCGCATTGGAAGGGAATGAAAACGGCTCCGTTTTATGGCATTTCCGAAGCGAAAGCCAAGATAATTATTCGGCAAGGCATGACGCGCAGCGATCGCTACAGAAGAATGAAAGCCGAGGGTATTTCAGAACAAGAAATAGAAAAAACATTTAAAACCAAGATAAAAATGAAGGTTTTTACTTGGAATGGTGACTCGACGGTAACCATGTCTCCATGGGATTCTATACGATATCATAAATATTTTCTGCAAACAGGGTTAATGTCGGTTGAACCTCAAACAGGCTATGTGCGCGCTTGGGTGGGTGGTATTAACCAGCGTTATTTTCAATACGATC
>CALQJV010000032.1 GCA_943330985.1 Chitinophaga pinensis | reverse complement strand
TGCGACCTCCCCATTTTTTAAACCCTGCATTCATCCATACATTGACTAAATTCTCTTGGTCGAAATACTGAAAATTGCCGGATGAATTTCTTAGGGTAATTCCAGAGTGGACATCATTTTTTTTACCAGCATTTGCTTTTGTTGCTGCTTGAGTATTAATCGAAATTACTCCTCCAAGTGCATCGCTTCCATAAATTGAAGATCCCGAACCTGAAACAACTTCCACCATTCCCACCGAATTTGGGTCAATTCGCATGAGATTCTGAAGATGCCCCGCCCTGAAAATAGCCGTATTCATCCGAACGCCATCCACAACAAGCAATAAGCGGTTGGCTTCAAATCCACGAACAACAGGACTTCCGCCGCCTAATTGACTGCGTTGGACAAATACTTCCCCGCTACGTTCCAATGCATCGGCCATATTGCTGGGATTCAATACAGATGGTTTTTGAAGTTGATAAATATCAAAAGGCAGGGAATTTATATCTGCTTGAAGTCTAGTACTCGTGTAGTGAAATGTACTAATTATATTATCATTTCTTGTTTGAAGCTGCATCTCCAAACGATTCTTTGTCCAACGATCGGGTGCAATTTCAAATGATAAATAATTAAATGATGAAACTTTAATAACCTGTTTTTTCCAAGATCGAGGAATTAAAACAATGCCATCTTCCCCTGAATAAAACACAGAACTATCTTTGATACATGTTACTTTTACATAGGACAAAGGCTTACCGGTGTTGTTATCGGTAAAATAAATAGACTGTGCTATTGCATTATAACAAAGCAATAGGTTGAATATGATAATTAGAGAAACTCTCATGAATTTTAAAAAATTGCAATGCAAAATGAGAAATATTTCCCGTATGTTTCAAGCAAATTTCTACACGATTATAAACTAAATAAGTAACAGCTGTTGTTAATAAAATAGGATCCATGGGCAAATACATCACGCGCATTTTTGTGGTAGAGGACAATGAATTTTTCTCCCAATTGATTAAGCAAAAATTAGAATTGAATGATCAAAATGAAGTCACGTTATTTAATAATGGAGATGATTTCCGAAGGAATTTGTATTTGAATCCCGATATAGTGGTGTTGGACTACAATTTACCCAACACAACGGGAATTGATTTATTGAAAGAGATTAAGAACTTCAACGATCAAATAAAAACCATCTTGATCTCGGGTCAAGAAAAAGTGGATGTTGTTATTGAAGCCTTCGAAAATGGGGCAGAGGAATACATCAAAAAAGATGACAATGCTTTAACTATGCTCGATCTAAAAGTTCAGAAGCACAGCAGCACGGTAAATTTGAGGAAGGAAGTCGACACCTTGCGCGAGCAAATCATCGACCGACATCGCTACGATAGAATCATTGGAGAAAGTCAAGCTATTTTAAAGGTTCTTCGACTTATTCAGAAGGTGGAAAAAACAAACATGCTCGCATTAATTACTGGCGAAAGTGGAACAGGGAAGGAGTTGGTTGCATCGGCGATACATTATAATTCGTCCAGAAAAAACAGGCCTTTTGTTGCGGTGAATGTGGCAGCTATTCCCGAAGATTTGATGGAGAGCGAATTGTTTGGACACGAACGTGGAGCTTTTACAGGAGCCGACAGCAAGCGTATCGGGAAATTTGAAGAAGCCAACGATGGAACTATTTTCTTGGATGAAATTGGTGAAATGGATATTCATATGCAAACCAAATTGCTTCGTGTTTTACAAGAAAGTAAAATCACCCGTTTGGGCTCGAATAAAGAAATTCCATTGAACGTGCGAATTATTGCTGCAACGAATAAAAACCTTGCTCAGAGAGTAAAAGACGGCAAAATGCGTGAAGATTTATATTACCGTTTGCAAGGCTTTTTAATTCATTTACCGCCATTGCGTGAACGCGATAACGACATATTGTTACTAGCGAAAAGTATATTGCGTAGTTTTTGTGATTCAAATAGAATTCCCCTAAAAAGTTTTTCTTCAGATGCACTTAAAATGATGATGCAACATCCTTGGAGTGGAAATGTTCGCGAATTGAAAGCATTTGTGGAGCGAGCGATTTTAATTTCAGACCATGATATTATTGAGGACGATGATTTAATTTTTTCTCAAGGAATTTAAATTGTTTCTAAGAAATAAATCCCTGTTCGTAATGCACGTTCAGGGATTTATTTATTGAATTTCCTTACAATGATAAATTATTAATGTGTTGATTAAGTGGGACATGAATTTAAAATTTCAATGAACATCTTATTATTTTACTATGTGCGCAATATTTAATCAACTCGCTTAGTTATAAGAAAAAACAAAAATCATGAAACAGACATACTTCACCCTTAAAATTGCTGTCTATGTTTCATTTAATACTAACGGGAATAGCTCTTGTTTCAGGAGATCCCGAACCAACCAGAGCAGTATATGATACCCTTCATATTGCTTTCGAAAAGAATACTGATAACATTTTAGATCAATCGCGCGAAAATATTTATTCGGTTAATCCTGAAATTATTCGGGCTTTAAATATTAAAATATTTATTCCAGATTATTCTTCTGGTCGTGAGCTTTCTTTAATTAATTTACAAAGAATAAAAGAGATTGAAGATTTACTTGTAGAGGAAGGTGTTCAAATAGAGTTAATTGAAACGAGTCGTATCGGTGAACAACACGAACAAAGAAAGTTGCAGTTAGAGCCCGATCAATATGCAATAGTTATTCGATTTCATCCTATTAAATATAAAAATTCCATTACAAGAAATAATCCAGAATGTGCAAGAGATACCTTAATTCAAATGGTAAGGGGCGAATTAATTAGAATGCCTTTTTGCGATTATATTTCCAGTGATTCCATTCCTGAAATTCGATTGCAAACAAAGAGATCTTTCCTTTCTGAAATTAGAAACGATGAAATTGATGTTTTAAAGAATTTGAATTTTAAAAATTACGGAAATGAAAATCAGAATGTTCTAATTCCCTTTAAAGAAAAAGTTTCTGATAAAGAATTAATTCTTGAGAAATATCAAGAGGATATTCAATGCTGGATGAAATTAAATTCAAATCAAATTAATAATGAGAAGTTAAATGGACTAAATTATTTCTCATTACACATTAAAAAATCGGGTAATTACCGAATTAGTAGAGTGCCAAAGAAGATTAAAAATGAACTTATCCTAGCACCTGAAAATTCTGGAATAATAGAAGCTTTTGTATTGCGCAATGATTCATTAATGTATCCTGCCGAAATTGTTATGGGTGGAAAAGCTATGATTGCAAGCCACGAAGGAGAGTTGTCAGAATATTCAATTCTAGCCAGGTTTATTAGCGAACGAGGAGAGGAGTCGGAGGTGATTAATATTTCTCTGAAAGAGTGTTTTAATAAAACAGCTTCAACTAAAAAATGGGAAAGCAATAATCAATTACGCCCCTTCTTTCATGGTCAACTTCCTTCAAATGCAGGTTTAATTAATCTAATCGATAAGAGTAATATGTATGTTTCACGATAAGAAACATTAACCGATTTAGTTATTTATTTCTCTAGTAATTTGAATATCTCACATCTAAAATTAGAAATCATGAAATACACAATATTAATAAACCTGCTATTTCCTGTGTTGCTTATTGCACAAGGGCAAACTCCCAAAATTGACTATCGGAAAATTGAATTCTCTGAACTTAACGAATCGTTTAATACGATTAATGACAAAGGAGAAGCGATGACTTTAATTGCTGCTCTTGATGTTAAAATTCATTCCAAACGCTGTTACGATAAAGGATTTCGTGTAAATCTACCAATGGAAAGTAAAAAGGAATACGAACATGCAGCATGGTATATGTGGCATACTGCAAAGAACTGCTGGGTTAAAGATGAAATTCCTCAAAAAACAACTTTTAGTTTAGGTGGTTCTGGCTATACGGTTCTCGTTAAATGCCCTGGTATGTATGCCTATTTCGAGCAAAAGAAAAGTGCTGAAAAAGGCATTGAATTAAAAACATTTGGAGAGGTGAAAATTAAAGAGGTTCATTTTTCTCAACAATTTCCGAGTGTTGTTTTTCATCAATCTTTCGAAAAATCCATCGAAGAAATTAAAATACCAACGAGTGATTTGCAATTTAATGGACGAATACAATTAACACTCGAAGAAAATGGCAAATTAACAAAAAAGGAATTTCTAGTTGGTGCTTTGGTAGATCTCACTGATGAGCCACAGGATAATGGCTACCGTCTTGCAAAAGTGAAATCTGATAAATTAGTATTAACTGTATTAACCAATCAAACTAAATAAACCATGAAAACTAAATCAATTATAGCATTGATCATGCTGGGGATCAGTTTGAACATGCAATCTCAATCAATTCAATTTGGTGATGCATTGAAAAAGCGCTTTGTTGAATTCAAAGTTGAAGCCAAGTATAGTGGAAATAGAAGAATGAAATTGCATTTGAAAAACCGTAAAAGAGAGAATTTAGCGGTTAATCTTGAATCAGGTAGGATTTTTATGCCAGTAACTGGAAATGTGCAACCGTTTGTAGTTATTCGACCTGTTGCAATTCGTTTAGACCCAGAAGAGGAAAAAGATATTTGGGTAGAAGCCGTTTGTGGTAATAGTGGAGCCGGTAGCCCAAAAGAAGGATTGAGCTTTGTAGAAACTAAAATGGGTAGTGATTTTTTAGTTCAATCATTACACAACATGAATAATGAAAAAGTTATTTCAAAAAGTTTCTATCAAAGTGTTGTGTGGCATTTTACGAATAATCATCAAATTGGATCGATTTATTCTGATAATGACGATAGTTTAACTCAGCAAAAAGTAACCAATTTAATTTGTCAGCTTGAAGGAATTAAATCGAGTTGGTATAAAATCAAATATGAAGCTGCAGCGAGTGGCGATGATATGGAGTTTTCTGGTAGACCCATTAATGCATCTGGTGTATTGCAATTTTATAATCCTGAACGTGAAAACTTAGCTGTGCAAATCACCGATACACAAGGTAATGTTATGAATACCATTGAATTGTATGTTAACCAACCTGCAGGAAACACCTCCATTCCCATTGGAATTAATATTGGTCAATTTCAAACTGGAAAATATGTTGTTCGTGTAGTAAATGAGAAAAATAAAGTCCTGAAAAATTGGGACATTGATGTGAGTTAGAAAGTTATGAGGATTATTTTTGGTTATCTAATCAAACAAAATGATTTGTAATAGTATAGAATTATAATTTCTTTTTTATAATTCCATTTTTAATAATAGCTATCTAATTTGATGTGCATATTCGCATCAAATTAGATAGCTATTTTATTTAGTGTTTTAACTAAAAGAGACTGTTAATAAGTAGTTAATTTCAGCGTCGTTGGTTCAATTAATCAATTTAGTTTAGCAAGTATTCCTTTTTTTATAAGCCATTAAAATTATTTTCTGAGTTTATAATAAAAATAGGTTGATCGATTTTAATTAATCACTAAATATTGAAAATGAGATATTGTATATTTTTAATTGCATTTTTTGCCTCTTTTAGTTGTTCTGCTTTTAATGTAACGTTTCGAGTTGACATGTCTCATGTAACGGGTTTTACTACTCCTGAAGTTAATGGAACATTCAATACTTGGTGTGGAAGTTGTGCGCCCATGTCGGATCTTAACAATGATCAAATTTGGGAATTAACAATTCCGTTGAATGCTGGAACTTACGAATACAAATTTTCATATGACAATTTCGCTAGTCAAGAACAGTTGATAGTTGGTTCTTCATGCACAATTACCAGTTTTGGATATACAAATCGAAGTCTTAATGTTTCATCAGATATCATTCTTCCAGTAGTTTGTTATGGTTTTTGTTTGCCTTGTAGTCAGATATATAGTGATGTTACTTTTAGTGTTGATGTGAATTATTTGCCCATTTTCGCTGATTCATCCTATACAAACCCACTTTATATTTTCGGTTCATTTAATAACTGGTGCACCAACTGTACTCCTCTAACAGATGCTAATAACGATGGTATTTGGGAAGTAACACTTTCATTGCTCCCTGGTAATTACGAATATAAATTTACACACAACGACCTAGCTGGTTCGGAAGGACTCATTGGAGGCGACTTTTGCACTACATCTAGCACATCATACAACAATAGACTTCTTACTGTAACAACCGATACTGTTTTACCAACAGTGTGTTTCAATAGCTGCCATGCTTGTTCAGAAATCACACACGATGTGACATTTCAGCTTGATATGAATTATGCCCCAATTTCGTTTACAACACCTGCTGTTATTGGTGGTTTCAATAACTCTTGTGGTAATTGCCTGCCGCTGTCCGATTCCAATGGTGACAATATTTGGGAAGCAACGGCAACGATTTTAGATGGTGATTATCAATACAAATTCACCACGGATAATAATACAGCATACGAAGAACTAGACATAAACGACATCTGTGTTGTATACCCGCAGGGATATACGAACCGCTTTTTACAACTCAGCTCAGATACTGTTCTTCCTCTTGTTTGCTGGGGGCATTGTCAGAGTTGCGATGACTTAGTGAAGTCGGTTACATTTCAACTCGATATGTCACAAGTTTCGGGCTTTCTTACCCCTGAAGTAAATGGCACATTTAACAATTGGTGTGGTAGCTGTGGCGCCATGACAGATGCCAATCAGGATGGTGTTTGGGAGTTTACAAAGCAGATGTTGCCCGGTCATCACGAATTTAAATACACATACGACAATCAATCCGTTTGGGAAAATCTTCCAAGCGACGGATTGTGTGTTATTTCAAATGTTAATTATTCAAACCGCTATATTGAACTTGTAAACGATACAGTCTTGCCACCGACTTGTTGGTCCACTTGTTCTGCTTGTGTAACACCTGTTCCAGCAGCTATTCAGATTACTTCTATTTCACCTGCAGAAATAGATGTAAGCGAATCGTTCAATGTTTCTTTCGCTTTGTATAATACTGTTTTCTCAGCAGGAAATCAGTTCAGGCTTGAGATGAGCGGTCTCGATGGTACGTTTAACACCCCATTTATTCTTGCAACACTTAATTCAACTTCTGGAGGAACGTTTCAAGACATAATTCTACCTTTAAATGTACCAGCTAATTGCTATAACCTTCGAATTGTATCTACTAATCCTGTGGTAAGTTCAAGCGGTAATGATGCAATCAAAATCAATTCACTCACAGCAGAGCCCGGAAATTATGCGCTCCGTTTTGATGGTTTGAATGATTACGCCAATCTCGGTCCTGTCATACCTGCAGGCGATTTCTCCGTTTCCTTTTGGGTAAAACCAAACAGCCAAGGAAACCAAGTTGGTGATATTGGCGGAATTGCAGATCTGCAAAATGATTTGTATGTATATGGAAACCCAAATGTTGTCGATAATTTCATCCTTTCTCACTTGTTGCAATTCGATTTGTTACTCGACCAATGGAATCACATCACAATTACGATGGATGCAGCTAATAGCTTTCGTAAAGTCTATATCTTTGGTCAATTAGTCGATCAAAATACATGGACTTATGCTCCTTCTCAAAATCACCTGATGTTGTTAGGGTCAACATCTTGCAGTTTTTGTGGTGGTGCATTTAACGGACTTATTGATGAAGTCAAAATCTGGGATCGTGTATTAACTCCCCAAGAAGTTCTAGGTCAAGTTCAAACAACATTGGTTGGAAATGAAGCCAATCTTGTTGCTTATTATACTTTCAATGAAGGATGCTCAGTAGAAGTGCTCGATGCAACGGCAAGTCAGCACGACGGCGTATTAATAAATGGTACGTCACGCGTAATTAGTGATGTTCCAGTTTGGGCAAGCAATATAGAACCCAATGAAGGTGGAAATATCAATGTGGTTAATGTAACAGTACGCGACTTTTTTCAATCTCCAGTAACAACAGCAACGCTTATACGCGAAGGATTTCCAAGTATTGTAACAACCTCAATTTATCCTGCTACAGATCAACTTTCAGTCTTGGTTGCATGGAATTTAACGGGCGTTGCATTGGGGCAATACGATATTCAACTTTCGCTAGCTGATGGTACTATTAAATTTTATCCTCTGTCATTTACTGTTATTGAAGGAATTGCTCCAGATGTATGGGTTGATATTGTTGGACGAAATGTTTGGCGAAATGGCCGACCTTTTAATTTCCTTGTAACATACGGTAATGATGGAAACGTTGATGCCAAAGGAGTTCCAATCTGGTTAATTATCAAAGGAGATACGCTAATTAATATAAATACCAATTTCGAAATAGTACCTCCTGCTGGAAGTTATGCGCAATCACTCATCGATTCTGTTCCAACCTTTTTTGCTTCTGATGGATTGTTCGGAGAAGAGGGGCAGTTTCTAGTCTTCCCACTGTATATTCCAGTCATCTCTCCAGGCGAAATTGGAACGCTCAGTTTTTCAATCACGAACATTTCCTCGAATGACCTTGAGTTTCTGGCGTATTCAACAACGCCACATTATCAATCACCAATCAATGAAAATGTATCTTCATGCGTCACCGGAATGCTTGATCAATTAGCGGAAGAAGTGCTTGATGTTGCTCAAACTTCATTGCCTGGTATTGGCTGTCTTGCAGGAGCCTATGAAACAGGAACCCAAATTGAACAATATCTCAACAACCAAGCAAGCATAGGATCAACGCTTTGGAGTATAGCAGGTGCGGTGAGCGGTTGTGCTGACTTAGTTCCTGCGTTTGCGGCTTACAAACTGACGAAAATTGTTGTGAAAGAAGCCATCAATGCTGTCAACATTGGAATCACCACATACAATTGCCTCGATGCATTGAAACCTAAAAAACCAGTTACAAAGCCAAC
>CALQJV010000031.1 GCA_943330985.1 Chitinophaga pinensis | reverse complement strand
TCTGTTCTCCATGCACAATAATCGTTTGCTTGAAGCCAATTTACCCCAACAACAGGATAGTTTTGATAAGCTGGATGGCGAAGATAGTATTCAACATATGGTTCATTGAATGCCAATTTATCACGCCATACAAGTGTATCGGGTGTAGCTTTTAATGCAACATCTGGATAATCCACATCATAAACTCGCTTTAGCCAGTATAAATAATCTCGGTAATATTGATTGGTGATTTCTGTTTCATCCATATAAAAAGAAGAAACAGTAATACGTCTTGGCATGTTATCCCATTCATGTTGGATTTCTTGCTCAGTTCTTCCCATGGTGAAAGTACCGCCTTCGATTAGAACCAAACCGGGTCCAGTTTCCTGTTCAGTATAATCTACTTTGAGGTAACCACCGTTTTTAGGTTGATTGTATTTCCAACCTGTTGCGTTCGATTTTGAAGAAGTATCATTACATGACTGCAGAAATACAGCACCAGAGAGTACTAATAATCCCAAAGAAATTGACTTTGTTTTTGAAAGCATTGTCGTTGTTTTTGGTTGTAAGTTTTTTGTGAAGTATTAACTGTGCAAATAAACTAAAAAGATGGGCAACTTATTGTGCGGAAGCGTTTCTTTTTGGGTTTGCAATCAACTTGCATCGAAACAGAAATCTCGTGAGCCCCTCCTGTAGTATTTGTTAAACGTGAAATTGTAACATCGTAGCTATAGCCAAACTTGAATAATCCTTGTTGAATTCCAACGAGTGCTATAAATGCATCTTTGTTTCTATACCATAATCCCGCAACAAATGGAGATTTTTGGAAATACATACCGATGTTAATTTGACGGAAATCTTGTTGTTGTTGAAATAATATGTTGGGTGATATTTTTGCAGGATCATTAAAACGTGTTTTGCGAGATAATGGAATAGACGCTCCAGCATGCGCAGTAATCTTCATTGGTAATCGGCTCGAAGGAACTAAAAAAGATTGATCGGGCTGAGTTAAATGGTGCGCGGCAAATCCAAAAAAGAATCGTTCACTGTAACCAATCATACCAGCGCTGAAATCAACATAATTAACTGAATTTGGTCCAAAAACCTCTTTAGTTCCATAAATAAATCCATAACGTGAATCAATTTGATCACTAAATGTTAGTTTGGACCAATCTAGAGTTCGTTGGGCGTATGTAGCTTGGAATCCTGCTTTAATGGAAAAATTCCGATTCACTTCTAAATGGTATGAATAAATACCACTGAAATTTAATGTGTTCAATGTTCCTTGTCCAGCAACATCGTTTGTTACTAAAACGCCAATTCCTCCGTTAAGTGCATCAATATGTTGATCGTAAGATGCGCTGTAGGTAATATAATTGCCTGGAATGGCAGGCCATTGATTTCTGTAATTCAGAATAAATCGCGGGCATCTTACTACTCCAGCAAATGCGGGATTCAAATACAATGGGTTTGCATAGAACTGAGTAAACTGAGGATCTTGCGCCTTAACTTCTTGAATTATAGCAGTTAGCAAAAATGTGATTGTGAGTATTCTTTTTAGCATCGTAACGAATTTAGGTCAATATAACGATTAGTCCAAATAGGTGTTACAAAAGATATTGATGATTTATATGACAATAATGTAAGAAAGATGTCGTTTAATGGCCGTGAGCAAATGTAAAAGAAAAAACAAGTTTATCAAATCATTTCTTTGAGTTTTCATTTATAAGTTCTTGTTTATTTATTTTTTTGAACGTTTTTAATAATTACTTAAGTGAGATTTTCTAATTCTGTCAAACAATCCTGTATATTTCGGGTTTAATTTTTGGATTATATTTTTTAGAAAATCTTTATTTTATCAAGCATTTCATGAGAGTGTACTTAAAAATTATTTCATTAGTCCTTTTAATATTCCTGAATTTATTTTCAAACGCCCAAGAAAAAAATTCAACTCAACAAATTAAATGGACTCAGCCTAAAGCAATTAAGATATCTCAATACGATACTCAAAAATTGTTGAGTTTTGAGGACGCACAATATATTGGTGATATAAAAGAACTGCCATATATACAAAAGGTAGTGCCAATTGAATCCAATTTGGAAGTGGGTCGGGTTGAGATTAACAATTCAATTTTCACTTCGTTAAGTGCTTCCGAATTAAATCTATTACCGAGTAACCTAATTCTATTAGATTCTCCCGAACTTATCTATGCTACCGTGTATGATAAGAAAAAACCTTTCCTCGAATATCGAATTCTTCCATTCAGGCAAACGGCAAAAGGAATCGAAAAGCTTGTTTCTTTTGAACTGAATGTCTCCCTTAGCCCCAACACTCCATCTTCAGCAAAACCTAAATCACTTGCAGCCAATTCCATTTTATCATCGGGAACGTGGTTTAAAATTGGGGTTACATCAACAGGAATTTATAAAATTAGCAAACAAACTCTCATAAACATGGGAATGAATACCTCATTCAATCCTATGAATTTTCGGGTTTATGGAAATGGAGGG
This sequence comes from Chitinophaga pinensis, assembly GCA_943330985.1. The sequence continues at coordinate 6,353 of CALQJV010000031.1, read as the reverse complement.
GCAATGCTTCCTGAACGAAACAATATTTTTTATCCCGACGATTTAGCTGAAAACGCTATTTATTTCCAAGGTGAACAAGATGGCAATTTTGATGATCAAGATTTCGTGCTATTTTATGCTAAGGGGCCAGCATCCTGGTCGTACGATAATGCAAAAGGAATTTTCAAACATTCTAAAAATTTATACAGCGACACCGCGTGGTATTTTATTAACTCTGATTTGGGTCCAGGTAAAAGAATCTCTAGTCAAGCCCAATCTTCCGCAACGGCAACTCATACTGTTGATGTTTTTGATGACTATGGATTTGTAGAAAATGATCAAGAGAATTTCATGAAAACAGGTCGCCGTTGGTTTGGTAACAGAATGGAAGCGACAAACTCATTTTCATTTAACTTCAATTTCCCCAATGCAACAGCCGGTCCGCATAAACTAACCAGTAATTTATTGGCAAGAAATACGAGCATTACAAATTTTAATGTTAGTGTAAACGGACAAAGTTTTAGTCAAACAGTGAATGCGCTTTCGGGTGTTGGTTATCTTGATACCTATGCAAAAGAAAACGAAAGTACATTCATCGTTAATGGCAATTTATCTAATGCAAATATTACCATTGACCGACAAACATCTGGAAGTATTGGGTGGATTGATTATCTCATATTAAATGTAAAGCGAAATTTAGCATTTACAGGTTCGCAGGTTCAATTCCGTTCTCAAGAAGTTACTGGTATTGGTAACATTGCACAATACAACATTACCTCGGCAAATTCAACCTTGAAAATATGGGAAGTCACTAACAAATATGATTTAGCTGAACAAAGCTACAGTGTTAATGGATCAACAATTTCCTTTGTTCAAGCATCCGATTCGCTGAGAGATTATCTAGTTTTTAATCCTTCTGGTAGTTTTTCAACCCCAATTTTTGGAGGTTCTTTTTCCAATCAAAATTTACACGGAACAGCTCAAGTCGACTATATCATCGTTGCTCATCCTGCATTTCTTTCGGCTGCAGAAAAATTAGCAAATCATCATCGTTCTGCTGATGGTATGCGTGTCGTAGTAACGACACCTGAACTTATTTACAACGAATTCTCTTCAGGCTCGCAAGATATTGGAGGTATTCGAAATTTTTTGCGGATGTTTTACAATCGCGCGCTTATTCCAGAAGACCTTCCCAAATACTTGTTATTACTTGGAGATGGTTCATACGACCCTCGAAACCGAATTGCAAACAACCAAAATTGGATTCCAACCTACGAAAGTTCTGAATCTCTAAATCCAATTGGTTCCTATTGTTCCGACGATTATTATGGGTTTATGGATCCAACAGAAGGCACAAGTATTCAGTCTGTTGGTGCTGGTTTATTGGACATTGGAATTGGTCGTTTTCCGGTTAATACGCCCGAGGAAGCCAATCAAGTTGTGGATAAAATTATTCATTATTCGAGTAGCCGCGATTGTTTAAATGATTGGCGAAATTTGGTCGCTTTCGTTGCAGACGATGAAGACCAGAACGATCATATAAGACAAGCAGAGAGTGTAAGTGATCTAATCAAACAAAATTATCCAGTTTATAATATTGATAAAATTTACCTTGATGCTTACCAACAAGAAAGTGGGGCAGGAGGACAACGATATCCACAAGTGAATTTAGATATAAATAGCCGTGTTGAACGTGGTGCATTAATGGTAAACTATGCTGGACATGGCGGGGAGCAGAGTATGGCACTCGAGCGAGTTATTACAATTCCAGATATTAACGACTGGAAGAGTTTCAATAACATGCCTTTGTTTATGACTGCAACTTGCGAGTTTAGTCGTTTCGATAATCCCGATTTTACAGCTGCTGGCGAATACGTAATTCTAAATCCTACAGGAGGAGGAATTGCATTATTTACTACGGTTCGATTAACATTTAGTTCGGCAAATGCTAATTTGAATAGAAATATCATGGACACAGTTTTCGCGAAACAATCGGGTAAACACTTGCGTTTGGGTGATATTTTAAGAATTGGAAAAAATGCTCCTACTACAGGTTCTTCGTTTAATAACCGGAGTTTTACATTATTGGGAGATCCTGCTATGATGCTCGCATTTCCAGATTACAATGTGGAAACAACAAGTATTCATGTTAATGGTTCTGTTTTAACTACCGATACATTATCAGCTTTGGATTTAGTGACTGTTCAGGGCGATATCACCGATAATAACGGGAATGTTCAAGCCAATTTTAATGGGGTTGTAATTCCAACAGTATTCGATAAAGAGGTAACATATTATACCTTAGGAAATGATGATTCATCGCCTGTTATGCCTTTTAAACTTCAGAAAAATGTTGTTTTTCGTGGGCCAGCAACAGTAAACAATGGAATTTTCACCTTTAGTTTTGTTGTTCCTCAAGACATTCAGTTCAATTTTGGAAATGGAAAAATAAGCTATTATGCACGCAATGGCTCAACTATCGATGATGCTCATGGATATAATAATAGTATCGTCATTGGAGGGTTTAGTAAAAATCCTATTTCCGATAATATGGGACCAGAGATTAAATTGTATATGAATAATCAGCAATTTGTTTCGGGAGGAATAACCGACGAAAATCCCACTTTCCTTGCTTATGTAGAAGATGAAATTGGTATTAATACCGTTGGGACGGGAATCGGTCACGACATCACAGCTATTTTAGATGGGAATACAAGTCAGCCATTTATTTTAAACGATTACTACAAAGCGGAGCAAGATAATTTCAGGAAGGGAAGTATTTCTTATCCGCTCAGTAATTTGGAACCTGGACCTCATACATTAACATTTAAAGTTTGGGATGTAGCAAATAATTCTTCAACAGCGAGTATTGATTTTATAGTTGTTAAAGCAGAAGAGCTTTCTTTGTCGCATGTGTTAAATTACCCTAATCCTTTTACTACGCATACGGAATTCTATTATGAATACAATCAGCCAGGAGTTCCTGTTGATGTAGATATAAATGTCTTTACCATCTCAGGTAAGTTGGTGAAATCGATAAATGCAACTCAGGTTAGCAATGGGTATCGATCTGAATCGATTGATTGGGATGGCTTAGATGATTTTGGCGACCGAATTGGTCGAGGTGTTTATATGTATCGACTTCGAGTAAAAACACCTGATGGAAAATCGGCGGAAAAAATTGAGAAACTTGTTATCCTTTAGTTCCGTACTGCATCAATCTAATTGAAATACTATATTTGCCCCTTTATTTGAAAACCCAATGAGAAATCGGAAATTTTCAGTTGTCGCATTAGCAGGCATTACATTATTCTTGTTCCCTTCATCACAAACACATGCTCAAATTTCTTCGAGTCAGTTGAATGGTCAAACAATTAATACCATTACCACCGCAGTTCCATTGTTGATGATATCACCAGATGCTCGTGCAGGTGCTTTAGGGGATGCGGGTGGAGCTATGAGTGCCGATGCAAATTCTATTCACTGGGGCGCTGCTAAACTTGCTACGATAGAAGGTAATTCAGGTATTTCATTGTCGTATATTCCATGGTTACGCAACTTAGTTCCGGACATCAATTTGGGCTATTTGTCTTGGTATAAGAAAATGAAAAAGCGTCAGGTTATTGGTGGTTCTTTGCGTTACTTTTCTTTGGGGAATATTGTATTTACCGACATTGTTGGAAATACCATTGGGCAATTTAATCCCAATGAATTCGCAATCGATTTTGCCTATGCTCGTAGGTTTTCAGATCGTTGGAGCGGTGGTATCGCACTTCGTTATATTTATTCAAACTTAACAGGTGGTATTGATGTTCAAGGAACTCCAAGTTTTCCAGGGCAAACCGCCGCCGCCGATATCTCCACTTATTACAGTAATCCAGATTTGAAAATTGCCGGAAATAAATCAACGTATTCTTTTTCAGCAGCAATTACCAATATTGGCGGTAAAATTTCCTACACTAAAACAGCCGATCGGAATTTTATTCCTATGAATCTCCGGATTGGTAATTCACTTAAAATGAAATTGGATGATTACAATTCATTTTCATTCATGTTCGATGTAAATAAATTATTGGTGCCAACTCCTCCAGTATACAATCCTGATAATGGAGAAATTATTGCCGGGAAAAACAATAAAGTGCCTATCGTGTCAGGAATGTTGCAATCTTTTTATGATGCGCCAGGTGTTTTGGAAGCCGATGGAACACGCAATGTATTGAAAGAAGAATTGCGTGAAATTAATCCATGTGGTGGTATTGAATATAGCTATAACAATGTATTTGCAATTCGTACAGGGTATTTTTACGAGCATCCAACAAAAGGAAATCGCCGCTATTTTACATTAGGCGCTGGTATCAAATTCAACGTGTTTACCCTCGATTTAGCCTACCTAATTCCAACTCAACAAAGAAATCCATTAGAAAATACGCTGCGATTTAAATTGCAATTTGATTTTGGTGCTTTCAAGGAACAAAACAAATCATCTGAATAATGAATATCCGAGTAGGGCAGGGAGTTGATGTGCACCAACTACAAGAAGGATACGACCTTTGGTTAGGTGGTATTAAAATTCCGCATTCAAAAGGAGCCGTTGGACATTCTGATGCTGATGTATTGATTCACGCTATATGCGATGCCATTTTGGGTGCTGCTAATTTGCGTGATATTGGTTTCCATTTTCCCGATACATCATCAGAATTCAAAGGCATCGACAGTAAAATTTTACTTCGTCGTGTAACAGATTTGCTTCATGAAAAAGGTTGGAAAGTTGGAAATGTAGATGCTACTCTCATTTTGGAACAGCCCAAAATAAAATCCTTCATTGAAAAAATGCAAGAAACATTGGCTCCATTAATGAACATTGAGCCTGATGCTGTTTCCATTAAAGCGACAACCAATGAAACAATGGGCTATGTAGGACGTCAGGAAGGCGTATTAGCCTATGCAACAGTTTTAATTTCTCGCTAAAATTTATTTCAGTACAAAACGATCACCTTAATTAGGTAGTTTGTTCGTTGCTGAAAAATACTTTGTAGTAGTTCATTCCCTTGTCATCGTCGTATCCACGTTCAATCAACTGACGATTTCCATGCACATATATATGGAAATTCTTATCCAATTTTAAAACGCTTTTAAACATTCCGGCATGTTTCTTTACTGCTGCTTGTGAGATATCGAAATTTTCAGAAATGCTATGTTCTGGATCTTCAGAGTATGATTCAGTAAATTTCCTAAATGCATTGGCAACTTCAGGCTGCAGAAGTACTTCCTCGTTGAAATTATCCAAATCGAATTTTTGTTTCTCTTTGAAAAACTTCGAACTTCTGTTTAATAAGGCAATTTGTTCGGCTGGATTTACTTCAAAATTCTCTGGTAACTGCTCTTTCACAAATTCTTTGGTAAGCTGCATGTACTGTTGTGTAAAATGATAGCTGTCTTCCAAGGTCTCCAATTCCAAAAAAGCGTCGGTCCAATATTGTGCTTCTGCTGAATTACCATTGGTTTTATCAACCACCAATACACGATAACCATCGCCAGGTTCCAAACTGAAAATGAGGCAAGCCTTGTCAATGCGATCCAATCTGTATCCTTTCGATAACAATACATTACTGTGTTTATCGGCCCATTCAACTTGTGCAAACGAATCTTCATTTTCAGCTTTCAACAAAACAATGCAGTCGCTAAATTCATTGTGCAAACTCACTTCCCGAATGCGCGCAACAAATAAGTCACCCGGTAAAATTCTTGGGTGAGTGGATACATCATATAAATGGCTGGCAATCGTTTGAGATGCTTCGATGAAATTACCTTCTTCACTAAAAAGTTCTTTCACGGCATCATGGACAATATTTCCATTGGTTGAAAAATGATAAAACGCTTCCGGTTTAAAGGCGCGCATCAAATAATGTAAAATAGATTCTTGATTATCGTCTGGAATTTCCAATAAACTATCGGAAAGTGTAAGTGGCTCATCGTTCGAAGGGTTGCCTACAAAGTGAACAGCTGTTTGATGCAGAGATGCGTTGTTGTATTGAATCATGCTGCGAATATAAAGAAACTCGACTCGAAATCATTCGGTATTCATAAAAATAGAATCCAAATAAATTAGTAATAAACCGAAATGATAATTGCCTAATTTTATCCGTTGAAATAAAAAAATCTCATGATGATTTGCTGAAGATGAAACAAGTTTTATTCTCATGTTTTTCAATGTGAAAATTATTTTAAGCATAAAAAACACACACTATTTAAATGGATCGAAAAGATTTTTTAAAAAGAGGATTTTTAGGAACGGCAATGTTTAGTGCTTCAAGTGCCATGGCTTCGGTTTTGAAAAATGACATTGATGAACTTAAAGAACTTGAAATCATCGG
>CALQJV010000030.1 GCA_943330985.1 Chitinophaga pinensis | reverse complement strand
TGCATAGGATGAATAAAAGCCTCCATCGTTAGAGCTTTCTTGGTATTTTGGAATATCAGCTGTCCAAATCATATTGCCTAGACTGTCTAATTTCACAACGATGATATTGTTGTAGTAATAAAAGTAATTGCAATTGTACATACCAGTTCTAAAATCCTGAAAGCAAATTTGATCAACCAAGTATTGTTCCGCAATGAGTCCGAAAGAACCATCTTTAAAACGCACAAAATGATCGAGTTTAAAATCGGATAACTCCAACTTGCCTTTCACTTTAGAACTTTCCATAAAACTAGCAGCAAAACTTTTATCGAAAACCGAAAGTGTTTTATTAATCAATTCCTTCTTATTCCGATCAATTTCCAAGTAAAACGTACCTGCTGCTTGTCCAATGCCACGTTCAGAATAAAAACCACTGCAAACTACCCGATTATTTTCATCGAACAACATATCAATATCGGAAATGTAGTTGCTTCCCAAATTAATTTCATAATCTTCAACGAGGGTTGAATCGCTTGCAAAAGTTACTAAGCTGTATCGATAACGTGGACCTGACTTACGATCCACATCCTCTTTCTCAAAACGTACTTTCACCAAAATATACACTCGTCCCTGAGGATCGACAAGTGTTCTATGAATTTCGAAATTTCGATTGGTATAAGGAAATTCAACACTACGATTCCATATAACATCGAGGTTTTGATTAAACAGTTGAAATTCCATTTTTTCGTTCGCATACTTATCGAACTTTTCAGAAAAAAAGGCGAGCATGGAACTACTATCGCTCGATTGTACAAATTTCAATGCATCCAATTGGCTTTTTCGTGTAGCTGGAAAATCTGCAATCTTCGATTCTTTACCAATAGCTTCACCCTCTAAATTGTATTTACGGCCGTATAATTCAATCTTGTCTTTGTCGCTATTAAAATAGGAGGCAAATAAAACAGGGTAATCCCCTACTCGCTCTATTACAGCGTATTCGAGTGTCTTATTTCCTTTCGATGTTTCAAGTTTAATCTCCTTATTGAATTGCGGTAATAAGGTAAAATTATCGAATCGTTGAATGAATGTTTTTCCAGATGAAAATAACTTGCTGCGCGTTCGTGCTTGCATCAAAACTCCTTCAGGCCAATTGCCTATAACTTTAAATGAAGTTGAACTGGATGGCTTAAAAATTTCGGAACCCCATTGTATCCCTTTTTGTGCTGAAAGCGAAATGCTTATACTGAAGAAAAGAATAAAAAGGAAGAGTTGAAAATTGCTTAATTTCATTGATTAAAGGTATGAAAATTGAACATCGATTTATGAGTTTATCCAGATTTACTTCGATTATTTATCAGATAAAAGTGTTCACGAACATTTGTTAATAGATAAAACAAACAAATTCCCTAGCCAATACCTGAGGCACTATTTTTACGTTTTGATTTTAGATTCCCCCTATGAAACGTTTATTATTCATCGTTGTTATCTCCATGCTATCCATTGCATTTGTTTGGTCTGCTCTTAATCAGCAGCAAAAAAGCGCAGATATAATAACTCCTCCATTCGTAGGAAAGAATAAAACCTGGGTAGATAGTGTCATGAAAAAACTCACGCCTGATCAACGAATCGGACAACTCTTTATGGTTGCGGCATATTCGAATAAACCCAAAGTGCATCAGGATGAAATTGCATCATTGATAAAAGGAAGTCAAATAGGCGGGTTGATTTTTATGCAAGGAGGTCCCGCTCGACAAGCCAAATTGTGTAATTATTACCAACAATTATCGAATGTTCCCTTAATGATTTCGATTGATGGTGAATGGGGACTTGCCATGCGATTGGATTCAACACAAGCATTTCCAAAACAAATGACCTTAGGTGCCATTCAAAACGACACCCTAATTTATTTAATGGGGAAAGAAATTGCTCGTCAGTGCTCGAGAATGGGCATTCAGGTAAATTTTGCACCAGTGGTCGATGTGAATAATAATGCATCAAATCCGGTCATAAACATGCGTTCTTTTGGAGAAAACAAATACAATGTTGCACGAAAAGGAATTGCCTACATGCAAGGCATGCAAGATGCTGGAGTTTTATCGAATGCAAAGCACTTTCCCGGTCATGGCGATACGGATGTTGATTCTCACAAAGCCTTGCCAATAATCAATCATTCCCGAACTCGTCTCGATTCTTTGGAATTATATCCTTTTCGCGAACTTATTCGCAATGGATTAGGAAGTGTGATGGTTGCTCATTTATATGTTCCTGCGCTCGATTCTACGAAAGCATTACCAACGACTTTATCTTACCCAGTAGTTTCCAATTTATTGAAAAAAGAAATGGGATTTCGTGGATTGGTATTTACAGATGCGCTGAATATGAAAGGAATCAGTACGCACGATCAACCTGGCTTTGTGGATGTTAAAGCACTTTTAGCTGGAAACGATGTGTTGCTTTTTGCGGAAGATGTTCCCGTTGCCATTCAGCAAATAAAAAAAGCCATTGAAGAGAAGAAAATTACGCAAGAGGAAATCGATCAACGTTGCCGAAAGATTCTCGAAGCAAAAGCATGGTTAGGTTTAAAGAAAACACCCAAAATTTCGCTGAAAAATCTACATGCTGATTTGCATACAAATGCCTCCGAATTACTTCGTCGTCAACTTACTGAAGCATCGTTGACGGTTCTTGAAAACAAACAAATCTTACCATTAAACAACCTCGAAACCCTCAAAATTGCTTCCGTAAGTATTGATGATAAATCAAATTCCGTGTTTAATTCAACCTTGAATTTATACACCAAAGTGGATGGGTTTGAAGTTGAAAAAGAACATCTTCATAAGCATCAAGCTGAGTTGTTGAATAAATTAAAAGCCTACAACTTAGTCATCATTGGCATTCATAATCCAAAGAATACCATGTCGAAAAGTGCTGGAATGACCAAAGAAATCAGTGAACTTATTGAAAGTCTTAGTAAAAACTCGCGAGTGATTGTAAATCTATTTGCGAACCCATATAGCCTCAATAAACTAAGTAATACTGTTAATCCTGAAGGAATCATTGTTTCATACGAAGACAATCCACTTAGTCAAGAACTTTCGGCTCAATTGATTTTCGGAGGGATTAAAGCAAATGGACAATTACCTATTACTGTAAATGAACGTTTCAAAGCCGGATCTGGAAAGGTGCTGTCTGAAATTACACGTTTAAAATATACCCTTCCCGAGGAATTAGGCATTCGCTCTGACATGTTGGGTAAAATTGATTCAATAGCTCTTTCAGCCATTCGACAAAAGGCCACTCCCGGTTGTCAGGTACTTATTGCTAAAAATGGTAAAGTGTTTTATAACAAGGCGTTTGGAAGTCAAACCTACAGTTCAAATTCAGCTAAAGTAAAGACTACCGACTTATATGATATCGCATCAATAACGAAAGTAGCGGCAAGTACAATTTCCATCATGAAATTAGTAGATGAGCATTTTATAGACATTGACAAAACTATTGGTGATTACATCCCTTTTTTAAAAGCGACCAACAAAGGGGGATTAAGGTTGCGCGATTTACTGGCCCATCAAGCCGGACTTCCTGCTTGGATCCCATTTTACACACGCACTATATCGAACGAAAATACACGGGCGCGTTTTTACAGAAAAGAACGAAGCGATAGCTTTCCATTGAAAGTGGCAGAAAACATGTTTCTTCGTTTCGATTATCCAGATTCCATGTTAACTCAAATTGTTGCTTGCGATGTAAACAAAAACAGAGAATATAAATACAGCGATTTGGGATACTATTTTTTCAAATACATCATCGAAAAGCACAGCAAGAAAACCCTCGACAATTATGTTGACAGCGTATTTTACAAACCGATGGGGTTATCTCGTATCACTTATAATCCATTGAATAAATTCAATAAAGAAGATATCATTCCAACCGAACAGGATAATCTATTTCGAAAGCAATTAATTCATGGTTATGTGCACGATCAAGGTGCTGCCATGATGGGCGGAGTTGGTGGACATGCTGGAATTTTTGCAGATGCGAATAATCTGGCAACCTTAATGCAAATGCTTTTGAATAAAGGTGAATATGGCGGGAAACGTTATTTAACGAAAGCCACAATCGATGAATTTATTCGTTGTCAATTTTGCGCGAATGAAAACCGCCGTGGATTGGGATTTGATAAACCCGAAATGAATTACAATAAAACGGGGCCTACATGTAAATGTGTATCGGCCTTAAGTTTTGGCCATACTGGATTTACCGGAACCATTGCCTGGGTTGATCCTGAGCAAGAGTTAATCTATATCTTTTTATCGAATCGTGTTTATCCTGATGCTGAAAATAAAAAGTTGAGCAACTTATCCACCCGAATCGAAATACAGGATGCAATATATAATGCGATTAGTAAATAGAATTAAAAAAACATTTTAAAATCAAAATTCTATTTTAAAAGAAATATTTCATTATTCAACTATGAATTAAATTTGTTTCACCTTATTTCAGGGCTAGACAACACCATGAATAAAAAATCCCCGATAAAATTTATCGGGGATTTAATACTTAATTTTATTTGTTACTAGGTTGCTTAGGTTTAGGCTCAGGGCTATTTAGGCCTTTATCTTTCTTAACAGGAATTACTTTATCAATTTTTTGTGGACCGCCATTTGGTTTTCCTGCAACAGGGCTTGTTCCTTTTACATCAACATTGTCTTTTCCACCTTTAACACTTCCAGTTGTTTGTGTTTTTTCTGATTTCACCTTAGGACCTTCGGTTAAACCTTTGTTTTTATCTTTCGATTCAACTTTAACAGGTTCTGATGTTGGCTTAGTAGATGTCTTAGGTGTTGTTTGGGCAGATGCTGATGCATAAATGAAAAATGCAGCAGCTAATACAAATAGTTTTTTCATAGATTTTAAGATTTTAAGATTTTAAGATTTTTTTTTCTTTAGCAATGAACATGCCATTTAATTTTCAAATATATTATCATTTTTCAATCGAACAGATAAACTCATTAAAAAAAATAAATTATTCAAACGCTCATCATCTATAAGATTTGGAACTTGGTTTCCATTTAAAGCATAAGAAAAATCTTCCATATTCACATTCGGCATATAGTTATACAAGATTACAGGTGTAATATCAATGCGTTTTGAAAGCGCAATTCGGCAACCTATTCCAGTACTTAGTTGATAAGACCAAATAATGGGTTTATAAGCTTCATCATCCACATTGACCAATTCATTATTAATTCGAATTCTAGGCAATAAGCACGACGCCCCTCCTCCAATTCGAAAAAAAGGACGAATGATATATGCAACTGAATCTAACTTAAACTCGCGAGGATACATATCTAAATACATTGAACCTCTTAGCCACTTCAAATCTATTGCAATAGAGATAGGTGGGTTTTCTGAAGAAGATGAATAGCGTGAATAGGAAAATTCGGGTGATAGAAAAAAACCTTTTCCAATAACCCCTGATGAACCGAAGCCCCAAGTTTTAGCCGTTCGAATAAGTGGTAATGAATTGCTTAACCAAGGTCTAGAGAAATTATAAGCTTCTATGGTTCGATTCCAATTTTCAGGATGTATAATTGAATACCCTGCATAAATATTTATATGACGTTGAGCGGAAGTTGTTATACCAATACAAATCAATAATACAATTTGAAGCAGTGTTTTAATCATGATTCAAGTATTTCTAAAACAGCTCTATATCCAGATTCCATAGCTCCATGAACAGTTGCCAAATGACCATTATAATTAGTTGCTTCTCCAGCAAAAAAGAGTTTTTTTGAAACAGCTGCTGCGAGTTTTTCACGCTGGCCAGCACTATTTATTGAAGGAAAAGAATAAGCACCACCTATATACGGTTCGTTTGCCCAATTTTTATAAAGGAATTCGCCGCTATACAATGACTGCACATTGCTGTTTGGATACAATGTACTTAATTCAGATAACAACTCTTGTATGGCATCATTTTCAGCTAGAGTAGCTATGTAATCAGCCGATTCGCCCATGATAAAAGCAGTTAAATAAAACCCATTACTCGTTTTATTTGCATTGGTAACCCAGTATTCAGGTACAACAGAAGCACCAATAATTGAAAGTGTACTTGGATCCCAAAATGGGCTAGTAAACTTCAAGATAATTTTTATGCCAGTTCCCATTTCGATCGATTGAATAGCACGTAATTTCTCAGTGGGTAGCATTGGCTGAAATTCGATGCTGTTGTTTTTTAACATAGGCAATGGAATGGTAATTAAAACACGATCGGCAAAATATTCAACTCCTTGATTTGAATTAACACGAATGCTTTTTCCAGAATAATCAATGGTTTGAACAGCTTCATTTAAAACTACTTTTCCAATGGCATCCACAAAAGCTCGTTCGAATAATTGCCAATACGTAATTCCATTTAAACCAAAACTATCATCTCCCGAAGAATAACCTTCCTCTGCTTCTTTCAATGCATGCATTCCTATGCGATTGTTGCTGCTTCCGTATTCGTTTGCAACCAATGCATTGACAATAGGATGCAAAATTGAATTCAAGGGAAAATCGACAAGGTATTGACTCAACAATTTATTCTCTTCTGGATAAGATCCCAAACTATCTATCATTTGAAACATGGTTTCCACTTCGCTTGCATATTCTGCTTGTGACAATAAATTTTGCTCATCGCGAAGCAAATTATTCATCCAATAAAAATCTTTTCCTGAATGTTCAACAAGGTTTTCAGTAGCTACGAATGAAGCCAAATCGAAGAGCACTGATCGCTTACCATGAATTTCCTCTGCGCCCAATTCAATGGGAAAGTCTGCAAAAGTGGTATTGCCCATCATTCTCCCTCCAATACGATTGGAAGCTTCTAAAATAGTGACATCTACTCCTTGTTTCAACAATAAATGCGCTGCATAAATTCCCGAAGCTCCAGCTCCAATAACGATCACCTTTCCAGCAAAAGGCGATTCAGCAATGAGCGATTCCTTTTTACATGAGTTAAACAAACTTGGTAAGATGATACCCGCCGGAATTCCCCATAACATTTGCCTCAATAAAATTCTTCTATTCATAATTTAAAGCGATACAATATACAGTTCTCTTGATAATTGCAAAGGGATTTTCTAATTTAAATGATGCCAATTATCTGATACTAATTTATGAGAATGAAATGTTAATTATATGTGAAAAACTAAGCCCGATATATCAAATATTCATGTTTATTAGTAGTCAAATTTGTTAAATTTGCACAGAATCACTATAAACAACATTGAAGTTTTTTACTTCAGTATACTTAAAAAAATAAAACTCACATGGCAGAAGAGATGTTGGAAGACGAAAACAATAATAAAGCCTCTTATGGAGCAGATAGTATTCAGGTATTAGAAGGTCTTGAAGCGGTTCGTAAGCGCCCTTCGATGTACATTGGAGATACCGGCGTTCGAGGTCTTCATCATTTAGTTTACGAAGTCGTTGATAATTCAATTGATGAGGCATTAGCCGGTCATTGTAAAAACATTCAAGTTCAAATCAACTTAGATAATTCCATTACCGTTCAAGATGATGGACGTGGAATTCCAGTTGACATGCACCAAAAAGAGCAGCGTTCGGCATTGGAAGTTGTAATGACCGTTCTCCACGCTGGTGGTAAATTCGACAAAGATTCATACAAGGTTTCAGGTGGTTTGCATGGTGTAGGTGTGAGTTGTGTAAATGCACTTTCTTCCATGTTGCTCGTTACCGTTGAGCGTGGCGGAAAAAAATACGAACAAGAATATTCTATTGGAAAGCCGCTTTACGATGTAAAGGAAATTGGTACAAGTTCGAAAACTGGTACGCGTGTGCATTTTTTGCCCGATGATACCATCTTCACTACAACGGTTTACAATTATTCTACGATTGCTAGCAGAATGCGCGAATTGTCATACTTAAATAAAGGCATTCGCATTCAATTGACCGATTTACGTGATTTAAATGAAAACAATGAACCATTAACTGAAGAGTTTTATTCTGAAGGTGGTCTTCGTGAGTTTGTTGATTATTTGGATGCTACACGCGAAAAATTAATTGACGAACCAATCTACATGGAAGGCGAAAAGCAAGGAATCCCTGTTGAAGTTGCCATGTTGTATAACAGCACCTACACCGAAAACATTCATACGTATGTGAATAACATCAATACGCATGAGGGAGGAACTCACCTTGCTGGTTTCCGTCGCGCTCTTACACGTACGCTAAAAAATTACGCTGATAAGGAAGGGATGTTGACCAAGTTAAAGTTCGACATCAGCGGGGATGACTTTCGTGAAGGACTTACTGCCGTTATTTCGGTTAAAGTTCAAGAGCCTCAATTTGAAGGACAGACCAAAACCAAATTGGGTAACAATGAGGTAATGGGAGCGGTTGATATGGCGGTTTCAGAAATGCTCAACAATTATTTGGAGGAGCATCCGAAGCAAGCCAAGATGATTGTTGATAAAGTGATTTTGGCTGCTACTGCCCGTCATGCTGCGAAGAAAGCACGTGAAATGGTGCAACGTAAATCCACGTTAAGCAGCACAGGTCTTCCAGGTAAATTGGCCGATTGTGCCGAAACAGATCCTAGTAAATGTGAAATCTACCTTGTCGAAGGGGACTCCGCAGGTGGAACGGCTAAACAAGGCCGTAACCGTAATTTCCAAGCCATTCTTCCTCTGCGTGGAAAGATCTTAAACGTGGAAAAAGCCATGATGCACAAGATTTTCGAGAACGAAGAGATTAAGAATATGTTTACTGCTTTGGGCGTAAGCATCGGAACCGAAGAAGATAGCAAAGCATTGAACATTACAAGAATCCGTTACCACAAAATTGTGATTATGACGGATGCCGAT
>CALQJV010000029.1 GCA_943330985.1 Chitinophaga pinensis | reverse complement strand
TTCGAGGAAATTGATATCATCGCATCAAAAGATCAATATTTAATTATCGTTGAAGTAAAAACGCGCAGCAATCTCCACTTTGGAAATCCTGAAGATGCCGTGAGTTTGAAAAAACAACGATTGTTGGTAAACGCTGCCGAAGTATATATCAACCAAAAAAATAGCAATCTAGAAACCCGTTTCGACATAATTTCCATTGTCGCTTACGACGAAAACTATGCTATATCGCACATTACGAGGGCTTTTAGTCCTTTTGACTAATGACCCATATTTTTAGGTACTTTTGCAGATTCAAGAAATGACTATGGCCAAGAAAGCGGCGGAGAGCGTTAACGAACCTGAGACAGGCGAAAAACGTCCGAAAAGATTAAAGAAAACAGAACTCGAAGAAGCCCCGCGGGAGCGACGCACACGAGTAAAAAAGGATGAACCTGCTACCGAAAAAGTAGCAAGAAAAACGGTAAGTGCTGCTTCGAAAGAGGTGGTTGATAAGCCCGTCAGAAAACCTCGTGCAGCGAAAGAGATTTCAGAAAGCCCCAAACCAGAACGTGCGCCTTCTACCAAAGCTCCCAAAGAGGATTATGGTGTAGATGCATTTGCTCGACTAATTCCAGGCAAGAAACGCGAAGGAATGGTGAAACGTGCTCCGCGCGGTGAAAAACCATCAGGAAATTTGAAATCAGAACCAGCTTCGGAAAAACCCGCTAAGGATTTTTTCAAAGAAAGCGATAAACGTGGGGATAATGCCGAATGGGGATCTGACCGACCTGCTCCAAGGAAACGCGAAGGAATGATTCCTCGCAAAGACAATGACAGTTTCGGCAAATCTTCTTCTGATCGTCCAGCGCGTCGTGATGATAAGCCATTTGAGAAACGCGATTCCGATCGTACAAAACGTTACGACGATAAACCATCGGATAAAAAATTCGGTGATCGTCCGCCGCGTCGCGATGATAGACCTTTCGAGAAACGAGATTCAGATCGTCCGGCACGTCGTGATGATAGGCCATCGGATAATAAATTCGGTGATCGTCCGCCAAGACGTGATGATAGACCGTTCGAGAAACGAGATTCAGATCGTACGGCACGTCGTGATGATAGGCCATCGGATAATAAATTCGGTGATCGTCCAGCACGTCGCGATGACAGACCTTTTGAAAAAAGAGATTCCGATCGACCAAGACGTTTTGACGACAAGCCATCGGATAATAAATTCGGTGATCGTCCGCCAAGACGTGATAATAGAGATTCCGAAAAAAGGGATTCCGATCGTCCAAAACGATACGATGATAAACCATCGGACAAAAAATTCGGTGATCGTCCGCCACGTCGTGATGATAGACCATTTGAGAAACGCGATGGAGAAGGTTCGTTCGAACGCAAAGGAAAATTTGGAGACCGTCCAGCGCCACGACCTCGTTCTGGTGAAGATAAGGATTGGTCGAAGCCGATGGAGCAACCCGAATTCTTGAAAGGGAAACGCTCAACTCCTTATAGAACGAAGAAAGTATATGTTCCAACTTTGGAAGACAAAGACGGAAAAATACGATTGAATAAATACATCTCCAATGCAGGAATTTGCTCTCGAAGAGAAGCAGACGACATGATTAAGAGTGGTGTAATAAAGGTGAATGGGAAGATTGTTACCGAGTTGGGAACACGTGTGAGTCCGGATGATAAAATTCAATACGGAGATGAAACGCTAAACAAAGAAGTTAAACGTTACCTCCTTTTAAATAAACCCAAAGATACCATCACAACAGCAAACGATCCTGAAGGTAGAAAAACAGTGATGGAGCTTGTGAAAAGTGCATGTAAAGAACGCTTGTATCCAGTTGGTCGATTAGATAGAACCACAACAGGTTTACTTTTAATGACCAATGATGGAGATTTAGCGAAGAAACTTACCCATCCTAGTTATGAAGTAAAGAAGATTTATCAAGTAACGCTCGATAAAAATCTGAAAGCAGTGGATATGAAACGTATTTTGGATGGATTAACATTGGAAGATGGTTTGGCCGAAGTGGATGAGATTGCTTATGTGGGTGAAGGCGCCGATAAATCGGAAGTAGGAATTGCAATCCACTCTGGTAAAAATAGAATTGTACGTCGTATTTTTGAACATCTTGGATACGAAGTGGTGAAACTCGACCGTACTTTCTTTGCTGGGCTTACCAAAAAGGATTTACCTCGCGGGAAATTTCGTTTCCTAACAGAAAAAGAATTAATTATGCTCCGCATGAGCTAAGAATCGAATTGAATATGGCATTAGTAGGAAAAGCTATAAAACGCGCCCTTACTCTGCAGAAAACTCTTCGCAGGGTTCGTCGCCGTCTAAGTCCGGAAAAAAAACAGGAAAAAACATTCCTGAAACTCATACGCAAAGCTCAAAACACGGCACTTGGTCGTGCTTATGAATTTGATGAGATTTTACGGGCAGATAATCCCTATGCCTTATTCAGTAAGAACGTTCCTTTATTCCATTACGATTCTATTCATGATTCATGGTGGCATCGGGCGCTAGAAGGAGAGGAAGATGTAGCATGGCCGGGCAAAGTGCAGTATTTTGCTCTGAGTTCTGGAACATCCGGAGCACCGAGTAAAAAAATACCCGTAACACAAGCCATGATTCGCAGCATGCGGAGAACGAGTGTTCGTCAAATACTATCGCTTGCCTATTACGACCTTCCACCAGAGTTATTCGAAAAAGGAATTTTCATGCTCGGCGGATCCACGGATCTTCAGTGGAAATCGAGTTATTACGAGGGCGATTTAAGTGGCATCAACGGAACGCAGATTCCATTTTGGTTTCAAGCACATTATAAACCGGGCAAACGCATTGCGATGGAACGCGATTGGGAAGCCAAGCTCGAAGAAATCGTTCTTGCAGCAAAAGATTGGGACATCGGCATTGTGGTAGGAGTTCCGGCTTGGATTCAGATTGTCATTGAACGCATCATTGAGCATTATAAAGTAGATACAATTCACGACATCTGGCCTAACCTGCGTATTTATGTGCATGGTGGGGTGTATTTCGAGCCGTATAAAAAGAGCTTCGAAAAACTCATGTCGCGTCCATTGATTTACATTGAAACTTACCTGGCTTCCGAGGGATTCATTGCATATCAAGGCAGTGAGGTTCATGGCGCCATGGAACTGGTTTTAAACAATGGAATCTTCTTCGAATTTATTCCTTTCAACGATAAAAACTTCGATCATGACGGAATGCCGCTCGAAAACGCTGAGGTCTTAACGTTAGAGCATGTAAAAGAAGGGATTGATTATGCTTTACTCATCACCACCTGTGCAGGTTGTTGGCGTTACATGATTGGCGATACGGTTCGTTTTACCAACCTCGACAATTCGGAAATTATCATTACAGGGAGAACCAAACATTTTCTGAGTATTTGTGGCGAGCACCTGAGTGTCGATAATATGAATCAAGGTGTGATGAAAGCGGGTAATCATTTTGGAATTAGCATACCTGAATTTTGCGTTGCCGGTGAAATTGATAATTCAGGTTTCCGACATAAATGGTATATCGGAACCGACGATCAGGTTGATGCAGATGCATTTCGACTTCAACTCGATGAAGAACTTAAGGCATTGAACGATGATTATGTTGTTGAACGCCGCTCTGCATTGAAAGAAATGCGCTTGGATGTATTGCCATTGAATTTGTTTTACGATTGGATGCGCTATATTGGTAAGGAAGGTGGACAAAACAAATTTCCTCGTGTATTGAAAAAAGAGCAATTGGCAAACTGGGAAGCTTTTATACTAGGAAACAAGGTATAATGGGAAGTGCAATCTGGAATGGATTCATCATGGGACTTGGCTTAAGCTTTTCGTTTGGGCCGGTATTCTTTATGCTAATTCAAACCAGTATTGACAAAGGATGGAAAGAATCGCTCATTTTTGATGCAGGTGTTCTACTCAGCGACTTTATAATCATTGCAGCTGCCATGCTCATTATTTTCACATTGGGTGTGGATGTTGATTTTAGTAATCCGCGTATTCAGTTTTGGTCGGCACTTATTGGGGCAATTATATTAATCGTATTCGGACTCATTCTCCTGTTGAATCCTAAAAAAGAAAGCATGCCAATAGAGGTTTCCGATTTAAAATCCGTTACAAAACTCAATCATTCCGGTTTGTTTTTCAAAGGGCTTGGTATTAATTTCCTAAACCCGTCGGTGTTCTTAATTTGGTTTGGATCTGTTCCGGCCGTGGCAGGTAGTTTTGGAGGAAACATGCGATTAATTCTCACGTTCTTTTCCAGCACCATGATTTCCTATTTCGTTATTGATCTCGTAAAAATATACACTGCAAGGAAATTAAAACGCTTTCTTACTCCCAAAGCCATTACAAACTTCCATCGTATTTCTGGAGCTCTTTTTATTGCCATCGCAGCATGGCTATTGTATCGACATTTTAGTAAAAACTAAAACTGAGATAAATCAGATTATTTGTTGAGTGTCGTCATAGTTGAGTTGTCTAAACTCATCGAATTTTACATCAACAAATTAGATGATTTATGAAAACCGTTTTATTAACCGAACAACATGTTGCCTATCGCGAATACTTAAATCGTTTTGCTTTTTATAAAGACGAACTAAAGATTATGCAGAAGCGCATTGATGAAATTGCCGCGCTTAATACAAAATCTGAAGTATTGGCTCAGGTTGAGCATTTTCAAAATGCCTTAATCATTCAAAAAAACCACATTGATCGTTTACGACATGATATCGATAAACAGGAGGAAGAATTGGTGAGCTTGGCTTTAAAAAATCCGGTTGCCTCCGATCATCGTCGGGTGGAATTCCATCCTGAACTTCAGCAAAAAGTCGAAATATTCGAGAAAATATTCAATGAACTTCGTCATGAACTAATTCACTGGCTTGCCAAAGTAATGTAGGAAATTAGAACACATTTTTCAATTGATGTATAAATGTGTGGATTTCTTCCTCATTAGAAAATAAACCTAAACTTAACCTAACCGCTTCGAATGCTTGTTCCTCATTTAAACCCATTGCCATAGCTACATGCGAAGGCTTTGGCTCAGATGAGGAGCAAGCCGATCCGGTTGAAAATGCGAAGTGCGGAAGTTTCGAAATAAGGACAGAAGATTGAATTCCATTGATGCGAAAAAAAGAGGTATTGCTTAAACGTCTTGCATTATCAGCAAGAATATGAACATCGAAGTTTTTGCGTAACTCGCTCTCGAGTAAATCGCGCAATTGCATCGTTTTCTCTTTATAAATAATCAAATTCTGAGTAACTAATTCTGCGGCCTTTCCCATCCCCACAATTGCTGGAATATTGAGTGTTCCAGATCGACGATTCCCCTCCTGCCCGCCTCCATGAATCAGCGCATCTAATGTTACTCTTGGATTTCTTCGTCGTAAATACAACGCTCCGCATCCTTTAGGTCCATAAAATTTATGTGACGATAAGGCCAGAACATCTACCCCAAATTCATCAACATCCACGTTAATTTTTCCACAGGCTTGGGTTGCATCGCAGATTGTTAAAACTCCATTCGCCTTGGCAATAGAGGTTATTTCACTCATCGGAAAAATAACTCCACTTTCATTATTCGCCAACATGGCTGCAATAAAAACAGTATCTGGCCGAATTGCTTTTTGAAGCAAATCCAAATCTGGTAAACCATCCGTTTTTACAGGCAAAAGCTCTATTTCCCAACCACGACTTGATAAGTAGTTTAGCGATTCCAAGACGGCTGAATGCTCTGTTTCAAACGAAATGATGTGCTTCCCTTTACTGACATAGCGCGATGCAATTCCCTTGATTGCCATATTCAACGACTCGGTTGCTCCCGAAGTGAAAGTTATTTCGGAGGGCGAGGCGGTAATCAATTTGGCAACCTGCTCACGTGCTATATCAATGGCTTCAGAAGCTTGCCATCCATAAGAATGTATACTCGAAGCATTCCCAAATTGCACGTTGAAATAAGGCAACATACATGCTAGCACTTCTTGGTTAACAGGCGTTGTTGCATTGTAATCGAAGTAAACCGTTTTTTTAAGCATATACTTTCTCGTTCAGCCAGCGATAATAATGAATGATTTCATCTTCGGAAGTATGTTCTTTCAACTCGGCTAGCAATTGATCTATTTCTGGTCGAATTGACTTGTCTCTTAAACCTCCATTAAGCTCTAAGGAACGATTTACTAATTGAAACATGGTGGCTTCCCGACTGCTCGATTGCAAAGTAAACTCAGCAAAAAACTCTTTCAATATTTGATCATAGCGGTACTTCCAAAAATCGGTATCGCCCAATTCGAAACGAATAATCAACTCAGACAGGGCAATTTTAAACCGCAAGGATTTATCCGCCTTTTTATAACTATCGAGCAGAAATAACTTGGTGAGATTTTTTATCGACAGACTGTATTTTTTCAAATCAAAATAACTCGTAGCGAGATTCAAATAAATGAAGAGTTCGTAAAATGGCATCTTCTTCACATTCGGTTTTAGTTGCATCTCTTTTAACAATTCAATGGCCTTGGGAATATCGGAAGTACTGTAATTATTCACCAATGCATTGTAGTAAAAGATCTCGTATTTCTCGAAAAACAAACGATTATACTCTTGCATCGATTCGAATAACTTTTCAGCAAATGCCAAAGATTCCTGAACCTTCCCATTCTTGAATAAGGTATTCACGATATATGTAAGCAACTGAAGTTTGGTATCGTGGTTGTTTTTATTGAAAATATGATGGTTCAAAAATTCATTCCAAATCTGAAGTAAATACACCTCCAAACTCAGGTAATCATGTCGTTGAAGCAATAACTGACTTACCAAACCATACAATTTGATGCGAAATCGGGGTGATGCTAATATCACTTTTTCATCGGCAAATTGCTTGGTCACATTTTCGAGGATTTGTAAAAACGAAAATTCCTGACTGCCGAAATTCTGAGTCACTTTTAATCGGTACGATACAACCGCAAGCACATCGTCTAATTGCCGAATTCTTGCCAATGCCTCAGAATTCTCTTTCCGAAGTGCTATATAAGTTTCTGGATCAATGGTCAAAAGAGTATGCGACAACAGAATGTATTCCCCATAGATGCTGTCTAAAAGCTCATGGTTTTCGATTCGCTTTGCCTTTTGTTCTGCCTTTTTTAAGAAACTAACTGCAATTTGATGCTGGCTCTTGGCGCTATAAATCCGAACCAAAGAAAGAAGTTGAAAAAGCTGCAATACTTCGTCATCGTTATTATGCTGAAGCACCAAGGATTTATTTAAATCGTCAATCAAGCGATTTTTCAGTCGATAAAATGCATTTTTATCTCCATTGCCATATAGCTTTTGAACTATTTTATTTTCATCATTTTTTGTGGGATTCTTTCTGATGAAATCGAGAAGAGCAATGTCTTTTCGCTCAATTTCAGATCCCTGGCGATGTGCGAAGATTTTAAAAAAACGAATCTCCTCTTTACTTAATCCATCTACAATTTGATAAAATACATCCATAATTAATATCCGCTGAATGAGTAAGAACATGGCAAGTTTAATGAAAATCCTTGTCGCTTTTCATTACTTTTGGTTGCAGTTAAAGTTTATGCGGACACATAGCCCATTTTCGAACATAGTTAGACGAATCCAAATCTCAATTTCACCAATAGTTTCCAAGGTGTTTTTATTGTTGATTTTGATGTATGCCCAAATTGGAAATGGGCAATCCATCAGCATATCTAATTTCAATATGCCCGATACTGTTTATCAGAATTCGGTGGCAGATGTTCAGTTCACCATTCAAAATACGAGCGACTCATTAAATATCCTTGGAAACCTCAAACTAAATTTCCGAAACGAAACATTTAACAATCAAACTGAACCGCTTGGAAGTTTTGATGCAATGCAATTTATTGCACCTTTTCAAACAAGAGCATTCATTACCATCATTCCAATAACACCGCAGTATTTTTTAGAAGGTGGGAACACTGTTGTTATTTGGCCTTCGTTTGTTGGACAACCTGTTGCTGCCGAAGATTCGATACGATTTAACATTTTTGTTGAGAATAGCATTGGATTCAATTCGGTTCAAGCCAATGCTGAATACATTATTCAAAATCCTGTTGGCAATAAACTACATCTACATGCAATTGGATCAGCAAAATTGCCCAAACATATTTGCATTCGCGATTTACAAGGGAAGACTTTATTAAACATTGAGAACTACATCTCCGAAGACATCGATATGTCAGGCATTGCACCTGGAATTTATTTCCTAGAATTGCATCTCGAAGATGGCAGAAGTACCACCCAAAGAATTATACGCTCCGGCAATTGATTTTTGGCAACAATTATTCATATTGCGTGTTTAGGAAAACGCATTCTTCGAGTACTTTTGCAAAAAACTAACACATGATTTCGCTTACCGAATCTAGTCTTTATTGTAACAGCTTAACTGCTTATAAACGTTTCAAGACCCGCGAAGTCATGATTGGTGATTTGGCCCTAGGCGGCGACAATCCCATCCGGCTGCAGTCCATGACTACAACCGACACAATGGATACTGCAGCAACTGTGGCGCAAAGTATACGCATGATAGAAGCAGGATGCGAGCTTGTTCGTATTACAGCACCCAGTATTAAAGAAGCGCAAAACTTAGAAAACATCCGCAAAGAATTACGAAATCGCGGATTCAATACTCCTTTGGTTGCCGATATTCATTTTACACCCAATGCGGCCGAATTGGCTGCACGCATCGTGGAAAAAGTGCGTGTCAATCCAGGAAATTACGCTGATAAAAAGAAATTCGAACATATCGACTACACCGATTTTGCTTACGAAGCAGAACTCGAACGGATTCGCGAACGCTTCACTCCCTTGGTGAAAATTTGTAAGGAATATGGCACTGCTATGCGCATTGGAACAAACCATGGCTCATTGTCCGACCGCATCATGAGTCGCTACGGTGACAGTCCGCTT
>CALQJV010000028.1 GCA_943330985.1 Chitinophaga pinensis | reverse complement strand
CTCCATTTAATTATTAATCCAAAACACAAAACTCGATGAATTTGGATAATTTTTCTCTTCCTGTAATTTATTTGATTTTTATAGCTGGGATGTTCATTTTATCTCTTGCGATTAATGGTATTCTAATAAAATTTTCAAAAAATTTAGGTGCTAAAAATGAAATTGACCAAGTGCGTTGGGCGGCAACTACCAAACCTGCATTTGGAGGAGTTTCTTTTTTCATACTTTTTTTAAGTTCTATAGTATTTTACTCCATCTTTTTTGGGAATGGACAAATTCTACTGAATTCTAAATTTATCGTTTTAGTTACAGCTTGCTCTCTTGGTTTTATGATGGGACTAGCTGACGATGCATACAATACAAAACCATTTTTGAAATTTGCAGTTCAATTTATTTGTGCTATTCTATTTATAATTAGTGGAAATGGGATACACACGTTTCATTGGGAATGGCTAAATATTGCACTTACGTTTATATGGATTGTTGGGATGATGAATTCCATAAACATGCTCGATAATATGGATGCAATTACAGCAAGTGTTTCTACAGTAATTTGCATTTCATTGGCCATGGTCCTTGTTTTCAAAGGAGAATTCTTAAATTTAAATCTCTTACTGCTTCTTGGCGTCATTGCTGGATTATCTGGATTCCTATACTACAATTGGAATCCATCTCGCATGTATATGGGCGACAGCGGCAGTCAATTTCTGGGTGCTTTTTTAGGTGGAATGGCTATAGAATACCTATGGAATGCGCCTGATTATTTTGGACATGCTATTCCGGAAAAACAACTTTTATTGGTTGCCCTAATTTTCATTGTGCCTATTAGCGATACTTCAGCTGTTTCTATTAACCGAATAATGAAGGGAAAAAGTCCTTTTGTTGGTGGGCGCGACCATACAACCCATCACCTTTCGTATATGGGTTTAAGCGAACGGCATATTGCTATGTTATTGATTGCAATTTCACTTGCATCATTATTCTTCGGAATAATTATTATTAACAATATTGAAACATGGCTTTGGTTTCATTCGTTACTCTTTGGCGCACTATTTATTTTGATTGGAGGGGCAATATACTCAACCACAAAAATTAGCAAACCTATAAGCAAAACGTGAAATTCAAATCACTAGTAAATAAATTATCTTCTCGATCGTGTAAAGCACTCATTTCCATGTCGTTAATACTTATCGTAATAGGTATAATTCGGCTCTTTACATTTTCTGCAAAACAAGAAATTAACGACGAGCTCTATAAAAAACACTTTGCCGAAAACTATAGAATTTTCGCAGTAAATATTCCAACAGATCTTAATTTTGCAGGAGAACAAGTTCCTCTTCAGGATTTTGAAGTGCGGGAGCGCATTGACCGAGAATTTTTAATTAATACATATTGGCAATCGCAAACATTACTGCTCATTAAAAGGGCCAATCGTTGGTTACCGCTCATTTCTTCCATACTCAAACAGCATAATATTCCCGAAGATTTCAAATACCTCGCAATTGTTGAAAGTGGATTTACACATGGTGTTTCAAGTAAAGGAGCTGCAGGTTTTTGGCAGTTTATTCCCTCAACTGCGCAGGCTTATGGTTTAACAATAAATGAAGAGATAGACGAACGATATCATGTCGAAAAATCAACGGAAGCGGCTTGTAAACTTTTCAAAGATTGCTATAAATCTTTAGGTAATTGGACCCTTGTTGCTGCGTCATTTAATGTTGGGCTGAATGGTATTCAACGTCAAATGACCAAACAAAAAGCAACGAGTTACTACGATTTACTTCTGAATGAAGAAACCGCTCGGTATATTTTTAGGGTTTTAGCTATCAAAGAGATCATTAAAAATCCGAGAGAGTATGGCTTTGTGATTCGTAAAAAAGATTTGTACCCTCCCATTCTTAGTCAAACAATTCAAGTAGATACTAGCATCACCGACATGGCATTGTTTGCCGAAAAAGCCGGAATTAATTACAAATTGCTCAAATATTTTAATCCCTGGTTGAGATCCGATGTACTTAACAATAATGAAGGAAAAGTTTATCGTGTTAAAATCCCTCACCCAAGCGTGAAAAATTTCGATGAACTAATGCGATTAGCTGAGTCTGAATCGACTTCACCTATTTTGGTAAGTGATTCATTGTAAATTGAGATGCTTGTTGATTTAAATAATCAAGCATTTACCTAAACTGCTTGTTCAAAACCGCATTTAGCCCGCCAAAAAGATTAATTTTGCCCTTTGCTTATCTATGAACGTGAAAGATTCTGTGGGGGAAGCTTCGATTGAAGTATACGGTGCCCGCGAACATAATCTGAAGAATATCGATGTGAGTATTCCCCGAAATAAACTTGTTGTTATAACAGGTTTAAGTGGAAGTGGTAAGTCGTCTTTGGCATTTGACACCATATATGCTGAAGGGCAACGCAGGTATATTGAGAGTTTTTCAGCATACGCCCGACAATTTTTGGGTAATATGGAAAGGCCCGAAGTAGATAAGATAACGGGTCTGAGTCCGGTAATTTCGATTGAACAAAAAACTACCGGCAAAAATCCACGATCGACGGTAGGTACCATTACGGAGATTTACGATTTCCTTCGATTGTTGTATGCTCGAGCTGGCGAGGCATTCTCTTATGTTACGGGTGAAAAGATGATTCGGTATTCAGAGCAGCAAATCCTAGCACTTATCTTAAATGATTTCAACGATAAACGAATCAGTCTTTTATCACCCATAGTAAAAGGAAGAAAAGGACATTACCGTGAGCTATTCGAACAAATTCGAAAAATGGGTTTTTTAAAAGTTCGGGTTGATGGAAAAGTCCTGGACATGACTTTCGGAATGAAACTCGATCGTTATAAAGTGCATGATATTGAAATTGTTGTTGATCGAATTGAAGTAAATGAAAGCAGCGCACAACGAATAACCGAATCGCTAAAGTTGGCCATGAAACATGGTAAAGGAAGCATGATGGTATTAGATTCCGATTCGGACCAGGCGCGTCATTTTAGTCGCTTTCTGATGTGCCCAACTTCGGGGATTTCATACGATGAACCAGCTCCCAATTTATTTTCTTTCAACTCGCCTTATGGTGCTTGTCCCCGTTGCCATGGTTTAGGAAAAGTGACTGAAGTTGATATCCATAAAATCATTCCCAACCCAAAGAAAAGCCTTCGTCATGGTGGAATTGTGCCGTTGGGAGAATATAAAAACAATTGGATTTTTGCTCAGATTGAAGCGATTGCCGATAAATATGGATTCAATATCAATGATGCAATTGAAGACATCGATGAATCTGCAATCAATGCGATTTTGTATGGGACCGAAGAAATTCTCAAAATAAAAAACCCAAATTACAATACGAGTGGCTATGCGATGGAGTTCAATGGTATTGTCAATTTCATCAAAGAACAACACGAAGAAAGCAATTCAGAAAACACTAAAAATTGGGCACTCGAATACATGAACGATGTTGTTTGCCCTGATTGTGAAGGTGATCGAGTTAAAAAAGAAGCGCTTTGGTTTCGGATTGATGGTAAAAATATTGGTGAAATAGCCCGTATGGACATTGCCAATTTGCAAACATGGTTCGCCGATATTGAATCTCGCATGGCCGAACGACAGCTTGCTATTGCCCAAGAAGTTGTAAAAGAAATTAAAACACGTATTGGATTTCTTATGGATGTTGGATTAGAATACCTCACCATTCATCGAAGCGCTGGAAGTTTATCGGGGGGAGAGTCACAACGGATTCGTTTGGCTACTCAAATCGGGTCGAAGTTGGTTGGTGTTTTATATATCCTCGATGAACCTAGTATTGGCTTACATCAACGCGACAATGTGCGCCTCATTAAAGCCCTTCAAGAACTGCGCGATTCGGGAAATTCTGTGCTTGTAGTAGAGCACGACAAAGACATGATTATGGCCGCAGACCATGTAATTGATATTGGACCTGGTGCTGGAGTTCATGGCGGAAGGGTTGTGGCCCAAGGTACAGGAGCGACTTTATCACAAGGCGATTCACTAACTGCAAAATATTTACGGAACGAAATTTCTATCGCGATTCCGCAAGAAAGACGAAAAGGAAACGGGCAATTGCTTAAATTAATAGAAGCGAGTGGTAACAATTTGAAAAATGTAACCGTCGAATTTCCACTCGGGATGCTCATCTGTGTTTCGGGCGTTTCGGGAAGTGGCAAGTCAACATTAATAAATGAAACACTTTACCCCATTTTAAGTCAGTATTTTTTTCGTTCCAACAAGAAACCTCTTGCTTATAAAAAAATCGAAGGACTTCAACATATCGACAAAGTCATAGAAATCGACCAAAGTCCGATTGGGAGAACACCACGTTCTAATCCTGCGACTTATACAAATGTGTTTTCAGATATCCGTACATTATTTTCATCCTTACCTGAAGCGAGTATTCGCGGCTATAAACCCGGACGATTTTCGTTCAATGTAAAAGGCGGCCGTTGTGAAACATGCAGTGGAGGAGGAATGCAAGTAATTGAAATGAACTTCCTGCCCGATGTTTATGTGCAATGCCCAACATGTCAAGGAAAACGTTATAATAGAGAAACACTTGAAATACGTTATAAAGGAAAATCGATTAGTGATGTTTTGAATTTAACGATTGATCAAGCCGTTGATTTTTTCGCAAATATCCCAAGCATCTTAATCAAAATAAAAACCCTGCAAGATGTTGGTTTGGGTTATATCTCACTTGGGCAATCTTCAACAACCTTAAGTGGTGGAGAAGCTCAGCGTGTGAAGCTTGCAACCGAACTTTCTAAAAAAGATACGGGTAGCACTTTTTACATTCTCGATGAACCAACAACGGGTTTGCATTTCGAAGATATCCGTATATTGCTTGACGTATTACAAAAATTGGTTGATCGAGGCAACACCGTTTTAATCATTGAACACAATTTAGATATTATCAAAGTTGCTGATCATCTGATTGATATTGGACCTGAAGGAGGAAATCGAGGCGGAACTGTCTTAGCTGAGGGAACGCCTGAATTTGTTTCAAAACATCCAACGAGTTATACCGCACAATTTTTAAAAAACGAACTAAATTAAAGATGGATATTAATAAGAAAAGTGGCCACGAAGACAAAATAATCGAGGCTTTTAAAGAGAAAGATAATTTTGAGATAAAGACGACAAACTCTTGGCAGATTTTCAAAATCATGGCTGAGTTTGTTGAGGGATTTGAAAAGCTTGGCAAAATTGGCCCATGTGTATCAATATTTGGTTCGGCACGTTCGAAACCTGAAGATCCTTATTACATAATGGCTGAAGATATAGCCTATCGTTTAACTGTTGAAGGTTATGGGATTATTACCGGCGGAGGACCTGGAATTATGGAAGCTGGAAATAAAGGAGCTCATCGTGGTGGTGGAAAATCGGTAGGATTAAATATCGTACTTCCTCATGAACAAGATGGAAATCGTTATATCGACCGCGATAAGATTATAAACTTCGATTATTTCTTTGTTCGTAAAGTGATGTTCATGAAGTACGCACAAGGTTTTGTTATTATGCCTGGTGGATTTGGAACATTGGATGAGTTTTTCGAAGCTATCACATTAATACAAACCAACAAAATTGCGCGCTTTCCATTGGTTTTAGTAGGCAAGAAATTCTGGGGTGGAATTGTTGATTGGATTAAAGAGCAACAAATTAACGAGAACCCATTTGTTTCAGTTGATGATTTAGATTTATTTTCATTGGTTGATACTCCTGAAGAGGCCGTTCAGGCGATAAATGATTTTTACAATAAATACATGTTCCGTCCGAATTTTTAACAAGGAATTTAAATTCTTCAGAAAAAAATTCAATTCCAATAGAACTTTATTTTTTTATTTATCGTAGTGAATTCAACTCGTGTGCAGATATAAAATTCAGTAAATAATAAAACAGTAAATCCACACGAAATTCAAATTAACGATTGTAACACTTCAGCATATGAACAATCAATTACCAGAAGGTGAATTGTACGATTTAACGATGATTCGAGAAATTTCTCAAGGCAATAACGATTTTGTAAAAAAGATGATGTCCTTGTTTATTGATACACTTCCTCCTGCCATTCATGAAATAAAACAACATTTGGCCGATAAAAACTGGGAAAGTTTGGGCGGTGTGGCGCATAAAATAAAGCCATCAATCGACACTATGGGTATCGATAGTTTAAAGGAGGATATTCGTTCCGTTGAGCGTTTTGGAAAGGAGGCTATTCACTTGGATGAACTTCCTAGTTTAATAGATAAAATTGAATTTATCATTGATGCAGTTATCGCAAAACTTCAAACGGAACTCAATTCATAAAACAGAATCACAAAAAAAATCCAGCTTTCGCTGGATTTTTTTTTTGTGATTATTTCACTGAAATAAGTTCTACATTAAAGAGTAATCGAGCTTTGGGAGGAATCAGTGGAGGCCTTCCTGATTCTCCATATGCCAACTGATATGGAATAGATAACAATGCTTTACCTCCAACATTTAATTTTGAGATTCCTTCATCCCAACCTGTAATAACCATTCCAGCTCCCAAGCGAAACGAATATGGCTTATCACGAATAATGGATGAATCGAATACATCTCCATTTTCTAAAAAGCCGGTGTATTGCACTTCCACCGTTTTACCATTTTCGGCTTTTTCACCTTCACCTTGTTGAATAATATAATATTCCAACCCGGAAGAAGTAAGCGTTTTTTGTTTTTCATTTCTTTCAAATGGCAGAGGAATAAAATTTCTTTTTGCGTCAATTACTTCAACATCAAAAACAAGGAACGAACCCTCTGGAATATTCGGCATGGGAGTTTCTCCATAACCCAAATCCGGCGGAATGGTCAACATTGCATGATCTCCAATCTTTAAAAGTTGAAATGCTTCGTCCCATCCGGCTATTACTTGCTTCATGCCAATGACAAATTCAAAGGGTTGATTGCGATCGCGAGAAGAATCAAACTTTCTACCATCAACCAAAGTTCCCGTATAATGAACTTTAATCTTATCGCCTTTATTTAACAATTTCCCTTTTGCCGATTTCTGAAGATTAATCTTTAAGCCACTTGTACTTGTATACTCTTGATTAACGTTAAGTTTAACATCCTGCGCAAGAATGACTCCAGCAGAAAACAATAACAGAAAAAGTGAAATGTTACGCATTTGATTTAATCAATCTTAACAAGTTCAACTTCAAAAATCAAAGAGGAATTTGCTGGAATTGGTCCCATAGCACGAGCACCATAAGCCATCCAAGATGGAATCATTAAGGTTGCCTTCCCTCCTACTTCAATTGCTGCAATACCTTCGTCCCATCCTTTGATCACTTGACCTTCGCCCAATGTAAATTCAATAGGTTCATTGCGTTGAACGCTTGAATCGAAAACGGTTCCATCCAACAAGGTTCCCGTATAATGAACCGAAACTTTTTGACCGGCAACCGGCTTTATACCATTTCCTTTTTGACGTTGAATGATAATCAATCCACTTGGTTCTGGAGTTTGATTATCACCTTTCTCAGCCATTTTAGCAAGCAATACTTGCATTTCCTTTTCGTTTTGTGTTTTCATTTCTATCTGTGATATTGAATCTAAAACCGCTTGCTTTTTTTGCATTTCTTCCATCGTATTAATTTCGACCATTCCTATTTCAAAACGGATTTTTTCTCCCGATTGAATAAAAGGAGGAAGATGTTCGAGTTGAACAGTCTTTATAAAGAATGAATCGGCAGGCACTAAAAATGTTGCCGAATCTCCTTGATGCATCATCGCCAATCCTTCCATTAAATCGCCTTTGTATGAAGGAGCTGAAAGTTGCAATGTTACCATTCCCCCTGGATTTACTTTCGAATCGAATAACAACGAATCTTGATTGTTTTTCTTAATGAAATACTGTGCGCGAAAAGAAAGTACATCACTTATCTTAGAAGTTCTAGCGTTTTTATTCGTGCGAAGAAGCTTATATACTAATTTATTGGGAGTTATTGTAAATCCTTTGGGTGTATCAGATTTAACTTTCGATTTACTTTGAGCAGAAGCAACAGTGCAACTGATCAAAAGACTAGCAATGAATGTTATTTTATAGATTATTTTCATAATTATTCGGCTTTCATTAATTGTACTTCAAATACCAAGGGTGAGAATGGCGGAATTGGACCTTGTCCGTTAGATCCGTAAGCTAAAGAAGAAGGAATAACAAATGTTGCAGAAGAACCTACGTTCATCATGGCTACTCCTTCGTCCCAACCTGCAATTACTTCTTTATTACCTAGTGTAAAAGAAAAAGGCTGCCCATCGTGATCAAAACTTGAATCGAATTTTTTACCATTCAATAAATAACCAGTGTATTGCATGGTTACTTTCTGACCAGATTTGGCTTTTGCACCATTTCCTTTGGCCGTTTCGATGAAATATAATCCCGAAGCAGTTGGTTTAGCCGTAATTTTTTTACGGGTTAGATATTCTTGAATAGCAGCAGGCTCTTCCGCTTGCATTTTATCCATCATGGCTTTTTCTTCCGTGTTCGATTGAGATCGTAATGATTCAATGCGTTTCATTGTTTCTTGTTCAGATTGAATATCAACAAGACCAATATGGAAAATAAGTTCATCTCCAGTTACAATCCCTGGAGGTAATTTATCCATTTTGTTAGAAACCAAAAAGAATGAATCTGCCGAAATAATGAATGAAGCACTATCTCCTTTATGCATCATTTGAAGTCCGTCCATCAAATCGCCTTTAAACGTGGATTCGGAAAGCTGAATAAATTTAATTCCTTCTGGAAAATCAGGGTATTTTTTAGAATCAAATAA
Organism: Chitinophaga pinensis; assembly: GCA_943330985.1. The sequence continues at coordinate 339 of CALQJV010000028.1, read as the reverse complement.
GATTGAGTCTTTCCCTTCTTCCCCTTTGCCTTTTAAACTCAAAGACATGTGAGCATATAAAATATCTTTTAATTGAGGGGCTTTACCGCTTTCGTCTTGACGATGAAATTGGTAAAAAAGTCCGGCTTCTGTTTCTTCAAAACCTTTGTGACGAGAAGAGTCACATGAACTAAGCAGAATAACTGCGATACTTGCTAAACCGGTTGAAATCCGGGAAATGTGTTTAATCATTGTGTAAGTTGAATGAGTTCGATGTCATAAACAATGGGAGATCTTCTCGGAATTTTATCCTTGTCGCCAATTAATCCATGAGCAAGGTGCGAAGGTAAAATAAATTTT
>CALQJV010000027.1 GCA_943330985.1 Chitinophaga pinensis | reverse complement strand
CATGGCTGGAGGTGATTATGTTTCGGCTTGGCGAGAACTCCGAAAGTTGGAAAAGACAGACACCACAACGTCGGAACTTTATTTCCTCAGTGGAGAATGTAATTTTCACCTCAAAAATTATGAGGATGCCATGGAGCGCTTGAGACGTTCTATTGATTTGGATGCAAATGCAAACCCTGAAAAGTATTTTTTAGCAGGAAAAATTTTTCAGCTTTCTGGCGAATTGGACAAGGCCATCATTGAGTATCAATTATTCAATGAGAAATCACCTAAAAAGTCGGAAGAAACAGAAGAAGCGAATGTCCTTATTGCTCAATGCAGAAAATCGATTGAAATAATGTCGAAACCGATTAATGTGAAAATTAGCAATATCGGCAATGCCATCAATTCGGAATATCCTGAATACAATCCAAGCATTTCTGCCGATGGCAAAACAATGATTTTCACTTCACGTAGACCTGAATCTACTGGGAAATTAGTTGATCCTGAAGACGGGAAATTTTACGAAGACATTTACATTTCAAAGAAAGATTCGTTGACAGGAAAATGGCTCGAAGCCGAAAACATTCCAGGTGCTTTAAATGAAGAAAATCACGATGCAAACATGACTTTATCGCCCGATGGGAAACAGATTTTTGTTTACCGAAATAAAGGCATGCGCGGTTCAGGTACTTTGTTTGTTTCTAAAAAATCGCCAAACGGAAAATGGAAAAAAGCAGAAGAACTCGAAGGCGATATCAATACTAGTTATTTTGAAAGTTCTGCTTGTTTATCACCTGATGGTAAAACCCTTTATTTTGTAAGTGAACGTCCGCGTGGAGGAATGGGCATGGGCGATATATACATGGCCAAAAAGAAAAGCAAAACAGAATGGGAAAAAGCTGTGAGTTTGGGTCCAATTGTTAACGACGAATACGACCAGATTGGATTATTTATGCATCCTGATGGGAAAACTCTTTATTATGCTTCTAATTCCCCAAAGAGTTTGGGCGGATACGACATCTTTAAAACGACTATTGAAAATGGAATTTGCTCAGAACCTGAAAACTTGGGATATCCCATAAACACTCCTGGAGACGAACGTTTTTTCTGCTTGAGTACTGATGGACGTCAAGCCTGGTTTAGTTCCGACCGCAGCGGTGGTAAAGGAGATATCGACATTTGGGAAATCGATTTTTCTGCTATTGTAGAAGCGAGTAAAGTAAAAACCTCTCCTGAACAAGAAGTTCAAGTTCCCAAAGGCCCCCCTATCTCCATTTTAAAAGGACATATTATTGATTCGGATGCATCCCAAATAGTTGAAACCGAATTAATAGTTTCAGATAAAGAGAATGGTAAAATATTCAACATCACAAGCGACGAAAACGGAGATTACTTTATAACATTAGAAGGCGATCGCACCTATGTTATTGAAGTAAAAAACCCTTTATACAAACCTTATCGGTTCGAAGTTCCTATGAAAAGTTTATTAGAAGGCACGTATACGAAAGAGCAACTTATCGTTTTAGATCGATTGAAAAAATAGAATGCTTTTTAGAGTATTTTGGTAATTTCTTCGCTCATTGGTTTAACTGCTGAAGTGTAGAACTTAAGAAGTTTACCATTTTCATCAATAAGGTATTTGCAAAAATTCCAGTTAGGAGAATCGTTGTTCCATCCATTCTGATCTTTGCTGCTTAACCATTTATAGAGTGGTGCCATATCGCTACCTTTCACCGATATTTTTTCCATCATCTGAAAAGTAACACCATAATTCTTTTGACAAAATCCACTAATTTCCTGATTGGTTCCGGGTTCTTGTCCGCCGAAATTGTTTGCAGGAAATCCAATCACGGTAACTTTTTCACCATACTTCAAATTCAGTTCTTGCAATGCAGCATATTGCGGAGTAAAACCACATTCTGAAGCAGTATTGACAAGCAATACTTTCTTGCCTTTCAATTTACTGAAATCGAATTCAGCACCATCGATGGTTTTCATTTTGAATGAATAAAAAGCGGAGTTTTCAGGTTTTGCATCCATGGTTTGAGGTCTTGTTTCGACACGAGCACATGCCATTGTTATTGAAACTGCAATAAAAAGGAAGATTGATTTTTTCATTTGTTATGTTTTTTAAGAAACAAGGTTTGCGAAAGATTGTTTTTCGAATTCCAATTAAAAATTCGAGTTCTGGAAACGATTTATTCCATTGCGCCAAAGATCAGGCACTTCCATACTCCGATTTTCGATGTAGTGAAAACAGACCAAAACGCTTGTCCCTGTTGCTTTCACAATATCTCCAGCATCTCCTTCAACAACAAATCGATAAGCAAATGTGATGCTTTTCGTTCCAATAGCAGTTACCTCAGTTTCTATAAATAAACGATCATTCAAATAAATTGGGATTCGGAAATCCATGGTGTAATTGGCAACAATCACCCCAGTTTCTTTCCAATTATGTTGATTGGAAATGGCATCTTGAAAATACTGTATGCGTCCAATTTCCATAAAGGATGGAAATTTTGCATTGTTGATGTGATTGAGTATATCGATATCCGAAAATCGAATTTGAATGGGAGTGCGATGCATGAAATGTTTTAATCAAGTTTTTCGAAAATGGAATTATTGCTTTTGTACTCGGGAACCATCGTTTTCATATAGGAAACTATGTCGATATTATTTTGCGAGGAGAATAAGGTAATAAGCTCATTGACTTGATTGTTAATTCGCTCAAACTCGAATTCTTGAACAGTCGCTCTCATAATTTGAGGGTGATGAGTGGGCATTGTATTCTCTTGATCGTTTAATAATTCCTCGTACAATTTTTCACCTGGACGTAATCCTGTGTATATAATCTCGATGTCCTTGCCCACTGTTAATCCATACAACTTAATCATCTTCCGAACCAAATCAATAATCTTCACCGACTTACCCATATCGAAAATAAAAATCTCACCGCCTTGTCCAATAGTACCAGCTTCCAAGACCAACTGACAGGCTTCTGGAATGGTCATAAAATAGCGAGTTATTTCTGGATGCGTAACGGTTACTGGACCACCGCGTTCAATCTGTTTTTTGAAAATTGGGATAACGGAACCATTTGACCCCAATACATTTCCAAACCGCGTGGTGATGAATTTGGTTGAGCAAGTTTGTCCAAGCGACTGCACATACATTTCGGCAATGCGCTTCGATGCACCCATCACATTTGTTGGATTTACTGCTTTATCGGTAGAAACCATAACAAATTTAAGCACATTGAATTCGGCCGATAAGTCAGCTAGAATGCGTGTCCCCAAAACATTCGTCAAGATCGCCTCGGATGGATTGTGTTCCATAAGCGGAACATGTTTATAGGCAGCGGCGTGGAAAACTAATTGCGGCTTAAAATGTTCAAACACTCTGCGCATGCGGCTTTCGCTTCGAATATCACCAATAACAACTTCAAATCCTTCGGCTAAAACATCATCATTCAAATCCCTTTCGATCTCGTATAAAGGACTTTCTGCTTGGTCGACTAAAATTAATTTGAGTGGTTTGAATGGAATTATTTGTTTGATCAATTCAGATCCAATCGACCCTGCTGCACCTGTAACTAGCACTACTTTTCCAGCAAGATCGTTGCGGATAAGCTGTAAATCTAGCTGAATGGGATCACGTTCGAGCAAATCATTGATATTGATTTTCTTGATTTGTTTGAAGCTGAGTTCTCCATTAATCCAGCTTTTCACTGGAGGAACATTGAAAATTTTGGTGTTCGAAGCTAGGCAAATATCAATTACTTCTTGTTTGCGAGCAGGAAGTACATTTTCGATGGCGATGATCAGGAGTTTTACATCGTATTGCTCAATAATATCATTTAATTCGAAAGTGGAACGGATAAAATTCCCTTGCAACTTCTTACCTACTTTATTGGCATCATCGTCAATGTATGTAATCACTTTGTATTTAGCTCCGGCATCACGTTCGATAGCTTTTTTGGCGGTAATTCCAGTTTCACCAGCACCATAAATAATGACATTGGTTTTCACTTTACGACCGCCGTTAATCTCATAAAAAATTGATTTTATAACTATGCGCGAAATCACCATTAAGAAAACGGAAAGAATTCCATCAATAATAATAATAGAAAAAGGAATTAGATAAGCTTTATTTAAAAGGAGCAATATTGGGTTGACAGCAAGAAAAAATGTGGAACCCGCAGCGATTGATAAAAAAATCCGTTCAACATCTTTGGTATTGGTAAAGCGAATTATGCCGCGATGTGTTTGAAAAATTAAAAACGAAATTGCTCGAATCAATAGCACGGCCAAAAACACTAATGGCAAAGTAACAATCTCTTCTGGAGGAATTCGGAAATTGAAACGAAGAAAATACGCTGCCCAAATTGAAATGAAGCAGATAAATAAATCCCCTAAAAAAATGATCCAGACAGGAGCATTTGGACGTTCTAAAGTCATGGTTTCAAAGATAGCCATTTTCGATACTTAAAAAATGAATGCTTTGGACATTTTTATTTAGGTTTGCATATCGAAGAACAGATGAGTATATTGTTTATAGTTCCTTATCCCACAGGCAAAGCAGCCAGCCAGCGATTTCGCTTTGAACAATATTTTCAGGAAATGGATGCACGTGGAATGGAATATCGGGTTATTCCATTTCTTTCCGAACGTGTTTGGCAAATACTTTATTTACCTGGTCGATTTCCTCGCAAAGCAGCTGCAATACTTGGAGGATTGCTGCGAAGATTTCAATTGCTTTTTCAGATAAAGGATGTCGATGTTATCTTTATTCATCGCGAAGCAACGCCCATTGGACCGCCATTCTTCGAATACATTGCAGCCCGTTTGTTAAAGAAGAAAATTATTTACGACTTCGATGATGCCATTTGGATTCCTAATTATTCGGAAGCCAACAGTCATTTTTCTTTTTTAAAAGGATACGCAAACGTGAAACATATTTGCAAATGGGCTTGGAAAATATCGTGTGGAAATTCGTATTTGTGCGAATACGCCCGAACGTATAATCCATATGCAGAGATTGTTTTTAACCCCACAACCATCGATACCGCCCGACTGCATAATCAGGTTAAAAATCAAAACAACGAAACATTTATCATTGGTTGGACAGGATCACATTCAACCGTTCGCTACATTTCAGAACTAATTCCCATTTTAAAAAAGCTTGAATTGGAATTTGATTTTCAATTCATGGTCATTTCCGATATCCCTCCCGAATTTGAATTAAAAAGTTTAGTGTTTCGCAAATGGAATAAAGACACCGAGATTTCCGATTTATTGGCATTTAATGTTGGTGTAATGCCTTTGTTGGACGATAAATGGGCAAACGGCAAATGCGGATTTAAAGCATTACAATATATGGCCTTGGGAATTCCTGCATTGGTTTCGCCCGTTGGAGTAAATACACATATTGTGGATGATAGTATCAATGGTTTTATTTGCCATTCTGCTGACGACTGGGAAAAATCGCTGCGATTGTTACTTAGCAATCGTGTTGAATTGGAGCGAATTTCGGCTAATACCCGAAAAAAAATAGAGCAATCATATTCCGTAATATCGAACACACCAAACTTTCTTCAATTATTTAAACATTCATGATGAAAGTCTTAATTATAAGTTACTTTTTCCCACCGTGTAATTTAACGGCATCTCAACGCAGTATGGGTTGGGCTCGTTATCTCAAAGAACAAGGATGGGATCCAATTGTAATTACCCGAAATTGGGAACAACATATTTCCAGTCCCAATAAAATGCACTGTGATTCAGGAGTGAATTTGATAACGAATACGAATGAATTTTTCGAAGTGAATTATCTCCCATTTAAAGGAAACCTTCGCGATCGTTTATATAGTAAATACGGGAATACCCGATTTCATTTATTAAGAAAAGTTCTTTCTTTTATCGAACTTTTTGGAAGTAATTTCCACAAAGCATTCATCCCCTATTCCAACTTGCATTCATTTGCCTTGGAGTATTGTAAAAAGCACGACGATGTTAAAGCCATCATAGTGACTGGAAATCCTTTTGAGATTTTTCGTTTTGGCTATGAAATCCACAATCAAACAGGTATTCCTTGGATTGCCGATTATCGCGACGATTGGACAACCAGTGAAGTAAATGATGTTTCCGGCTTTTTGAATCGCTTTTTACTTCGATTGAATAAACGAAGTGAAAAGAAATGGGTTGGTACAAGTGCGTGTATAACAACTGTATCACCTTATTACGCTCAAAAAATAGGACGATTTGTTCAAAAACCCGGACATGTATTACTCAATGGGTTTTTTGAAGATGATATTCAAGCATTTCAAAATCGAACTTTGTATGATGATTTTACCATTGTTTATAACGGAATGCTTTATGGTTCTCAACAAATTGAAATCTTTCTAGCAGGATTTAAGAAATTTGTTGATGCGAATCCGAAATTTCGTCATCGAATTAAACTTCAATTTCCGGGAATCTTGTATTTAAAAGATGTTGCTAAGCGCGTTCAAAATTTTATGCAAGGCTATGAAGACACCCTTTTATTAACAGAACGAATTTCGAGGGAGCAGGTATTAGAAATGCAAGCTCGAGCCCACTTACTGTTGATGGTTTCGCACCTTGGAAGCAAAGGAATTCCTTCTAGCAAAATATACGAATATCTGGGATTAGGTAGGCCGGTATTGGTTTGTCCGGGCGATGAGGATATTTTAGATGAAACATTCTCTCAATACAATCTCGGATTTATTGCTAACACTGCCGAAGAAACTTTTGATGTATTGAATATTCAATTTCATAAATACCTCGATGGAACATACGAAATAATGCAAGCAGATAAGCATTATATCGCTCAATTTGCTCGATCGACACAGGCAAAAGTTTTGGTAGCCCTATTAAACAAAGTTTCAGAATAAACCGGGCATTCCTGGCAACATGGAACCTGCAACGGATTTCATTTCCGATTCATTAACACGCTCCGATTGCTCTAAAGCTCTGTTTATTGCTAACTGAAGTAATTCTTCCAATTGCTCGGCATCTTCCTGATTTAAAAAGGAGAGATTCAACTTTACATCCAGCACTTTTCGGTTTCCGTTCATATTAATTTTCACGTTTCCTTGGTCAGCTTCTCCCGAAACAACTATGGTATCGAGGCGTGCTTTAACCTCATCCATGCGCTTCTTCATTTCCATCAATTTATCAAACATCTTTTTAATTTTTTTACAAAACTAAAAACTAAACGAAATTATTTCACATCGCTTTTAATTCGTATTTGATTTTAAGCAGCGTCTTTATTTTTGCTTATCTATAAAACTATTTATTTTCAATGATTTCTAATCCAATATTAATTTCATCAATAATTTAATTCTTCATCTTTGATATAGCAAAAAGCGAGAGTTCTTTAAATGCATATGCGATTAGTTAGCTGGTCGCTTCGATAAGGTAAATGTAAATTTACTAAAAGGTGGACAACCTAATTCGACATTCATTCGTGGATGGAAATTAGGGGATGAAGGAAACGGATTCCTCATCATTTGTTTATTGGAGAAGAATTGAATGAGTGTGAAATCAGTGCGTCATGATCCAAATTGAAATTGTTGAGATACAATTTTAATTATGCCATGAAAAGGCTTGAAATAACACCCCATTCAATTGATAACCTAATTAGGCAATTTAAAATAACATTTAAATTCCAATGACGGGGAGAGCCGTAGACAGAAAATGGACACGAAAGTGTCATGCATGAAAGAATAATAGCGATTGCCTTAATTTGGCACTACGGTGCTGAATTATGGAAACGGGAATTCTGGGTTTTCAGGATTCCCGTTTTGCTTTATATGCAAATAAAAATATCAATTAACATGATAAAACTTTATATATACATAAACCATCGCGTATATAAAAGTCATTAGTAAAATGCCCTTTCCTGTTTTTTCATAGTTCCCTTTTTGCATGTATTGACGAAAAGGAATTAAATTAAAAACCAATGCTAATACCAAGTTTGTTGCATCATCGAAACGAGGTTGCGTTTCTCCATTATTAAGTTTTATCGTAACAAACTCTTGCAAAAAGATGAAAACTAGGATGGGAATTACTGCTCCAATCATAGTTCCAAATGCAAAATTATCGCGCTTAAACATCTTGCTCCCAAGTTTTAAAAGTGTTTAGTAATTCGTGTGCCGTTAAGTCGAATTTGCATGGGACAACCGAAACGTAATTGTTTTCTAATGCCCATATATCCGTATCGTTTCCACTATCGTAGTTTTGAAAAGTACCTGTTAACCAAAAATACGGTTTCCCCATCGGATCTTTCCGTTCATCCAATGCTTCTTCCCAATTGGCTTCAGCTTGACGGCATACCCTAATTCCTTGAATAAGTTCTTTGCTCACATTGGGAATATTCACATTTAAACAAACTCCCTGAGGAATTCCTTTCTCGAATGCATGTGCAATTATAGTTCGCGCAATTTCTTGCGAAGCAGTAAAATCAGCATCAATCGAATGGTCTAATAAGGAAAATCCGATCGAGGGAATTCGTTCTAAAGTGCCTTCCATTGCCGCCGACATGGTACCCGAATAAATTACATTGATGGAAGCGTTAGAACCATGATTTATCCCAGAAATGAGCAAATCGGGTTTGCGTGTAAGTATTTTATTTACGGCCAATTTGATACAATCAACTGGAGTTCCCGAACAAGCGTATTCAACTTCGCCATCGATTGTAATTTTGTTGAATCGCAGCGCAGCATTGATTGTAATGGCATGCCCCATGGCGGACTGAGGTTTATCGGGCGCTACAACTACCACCTCACCAAATTCCTTTGCAACTTGAACCAATGATCGAATTCCAGGAGCTGTTATTCCATCATCATTGCAAACCAAAATCAGTCTTTCTTGAGCCATTGTTCAGAAATTTGTTGCGAAAATAGGGAATTCGACTTGAGTAATCTCAAAAAGAATGACTTCAATGAAATTACTATTCGGTTTAATTGTAAAAGAAATCCAGCAAAAAAATAGCCCTGAAAATCAGGGCTATTTAATGTGATCCCGTTGAGATTCGAACTCAAGACCCACAGCTTAGAAGGCTGTTGCTCTATCCAGCTGAGCTACGGAACCAAAATCGTGTGCAAATATAGAAAAAACGTCCACGATGCCGTTATATCTGTTTATTGAAAGATGATTTTTCTTGATTTTTTCTCGAATTCACTACTAAACTAAAATTAACAATCAGATAATCAAGGCCTATAAAAAAATATGCAAGAAAGTTTGCAGGGAAACTTTTTTTG
>CALQJV010000026.1 GCA_943330985.1 Chitinophaga pinensis | reverse complement strand
GGAAGATAAAATTACTGTTGCTGAAAAAAAGGAACCAATTCCGTTTCCTTCTGATTTGGGTTTGTTGCTTGTTTTCAAAGCTTCTTGATTGCTCATTTTAAAGCGTATTAAAAGATGAAAGGTGAATAATTAATTAAGAATTGTGTTTTAGAATTCGGGCAAATATAATGAAATTGATAATCAAACAAAATGAACATATAAAGCTTAATGTCGGAAAAAAATGGAATAGATTATTTGGTTGATTTAAGATGACTTATTAAAGAAAAATTCAAGTTTGATAAAAGGCTTCTTTGTGTTTTAAAAATCTTATTGTACTTTTGCCGCGGTTTTAGAGAAGGGGACAGTGTCCCTTTTTTTATTTCGATGATAAAGAAATGATTCGTAAAGAGCATATTGTAGAGCTAAGTGAGGCCTTTTTAAAGGATTCTGCAAATTATCTCATTGATGTAAATGTTCGTTCGGGCAACCGAATAAGTATTTTCATTGAGAATGATGAGCATGTTTCTATCAAAGACTGTATTGCTCTTAGCAAACATATCGAGTCACAATTTGATCGCGAACAACAAGACTTTGAGTTGGAAGTTTCTTCACCTGGAATCGATTCACCATTTCGTCATCAACGACAATTTGTTAAATATGTCGGAAAGGAAATAGAGATATTGATGACAAACGGAGATAAATTTTCGGGAGAATTGCTTGGTTCCGATTTGGAAAGCATTCAATACCTTCCATCAAAGAAAGGCCAAAGAAAAAAAATAGATCAAACAACAAATTCAAAAGAAGCCAAGACTGTATTAATTTCAGAAGTGAAAGAAACACGATTGGTTATAACCATTTAAACGCATGCAAATTTAAACAATGGAACACGCAGCTCTCATTGAATCGTTCGCAGAGTTCAAAGAATTCAAAAACATCGATCGTGTAACTATGATGGGTATTCTGGAAGATGTATTTCGGAATATGATTATCAAAAAATATGGATCGGACGAAAACTTCGACATTATTATTAACATCGACAAAGGTGACTTGGAGGTATGGCACAACCGCGAGATTGTAGAAGATGCGGCGGTAGAAGACCCCAATAGTCAGATTGCCTATTCAGATGCCGTTAAAATTGAACCTGACTTTGAAGTTGGTGAAGCGGTTTCCGAAGAAATCAAACTCAATGACTTTGGTCGTCGTGCAGTTTTGGCATTCCGTCAGAATTTGGTTGCTCGTATCTCTGATCTTGAAAAAGACAGTGTTTACCGCAAATACAAAGACCGAGTAGGAGAAGTTGTTTCTGGGGAAATTTACCAAGTTTGGAAAAAAGAAGTCCTCATACTTGATGAAGATGGAAATGAATTGGTAATTCCTAAAACGGAACAAATTCCTAGCGATTTTTTCAAAAAAGGTGAAAATGTTCGGGCGGTTGTACTTCGTGTTGACATGAAAAACAACACCCCGCAAATTGTACTTTCAAGGACATCTCCATTTTTCCTTGAAAAGCTTTTTGAACAAGAGGTTCCAGAAGTATTTGATGGTTTAATCACTATCAAGAAAATTATTCGTGAACCAGGTGTTCGTGCCAAAGTTGCTGTTGAAAGTTATGATGATCGTATTGATCCAGTTGGAGCTTGTGTAGGAATGAAAGGATCAAGAATTCATGGAATTGTTCGTGAATTGAAAAATGAAAATATCGATGTAATTAATTTTACAACAAACAATGCACTCTACATAACACGTGCATTAAGTCCTGCTAAAATATCTTCCATAAAATTAGACGAGGCAACAAAACGCGCTGAAGTCTTTCTTAAGCCCGATCAAGTTTCTTTGGCTATTGGGAAAGGTGGATTAAATATTAAACTTGCCAGTAAACTTACTGGATACGAAATTGATGTTTACCGCGATTCGGATATCGACCAAGAGGACGTTGATTTGGAAGAATTTAGCGATGAAATTGATAGCTGGATTCTAGATGAATTGAAAAAAGCAGGTTGCGATACTGCCAAAAGTGTATTGGAACTTCCAATAGATGATTTGGTTAAACGTACTGATCTTGAAGAAGAAACAATAAAAGAGGTGATGCGAATTCTTCGCGCTGAGTTTGAATAAACCAACGCACGAGTATCAAAACAATAATAATACTGTTGAATGTCAGAAGCACAACAAACAAGACGAATCAGTAAAGTAGCATCCGAACTAAATGTTGGGGTTCAGACGGTGATTGATTTTCTAACCGAAAAAAGGTTTGAAGATGTAAACCGGAATTCTAAAATTAGTGATGATATGTATGCCATACTTCTTAAGGAATATGGCGCTGAAAAATCCGTCAAGGAGGAATCGAAAAAAATCATTCAAACTCGTCTTAAGCGTGAGTCCATTGGCATTGAAGAAACTCAAGCTGCCTCTAAATTGGATGATCCAGAAGATGAACCCAATGAGTTTTTGATCAAAGGTATGGGTGGTGGCTCAAAAAATCAAACAGCTACTCCTGTATTTGAGCCAGAACCTGTGGTTGAAAAGATAGAACCGCCAATTATTATTGAAGAAAAGGCTGCTGAAATAGCACCTGTTATTATAGAGGTTAAAACAATTGAGCCTGAAACAATAAAAGTATCTGCTGAAGTTAAACAAGATGAACCGGAAGAAATTCCCTCTCCTGTTTCTAAAGAGAATCAAATAAAAGTAATTGGGAAAATTGATTTAGGAGCCTTCGATAAAAACAAAGGAAAGAAATCAGTTAAAGAAAAAGAGAAGGAGAAAAAATCGGTTGCTCCTGAAGTTAAAGAAAAGCCAAAAGTAATTTCACCAACTCCTTCGCCAGAAGCTAGTCCCAAAGCTGAACCTATCGCATCTACTCCTGCAGCTGAAACTACCATAATATCTGAGGCGACTGAAAAAACAGAATCTGTTGCAGAAATAAAACCGAGTGATGAGCTTTTTAGGGCCGTACGTGAAAAACTAGGTGGTGTTAAAATATTAGGTAAAATTGAACTCGCTCCGGAACCACCAAAAAAACCAATTGCATCTTCTTCGGGAGCTGGACTTGGTAATAATGACCGAAAAAAGAAGCGGAAGCGTATCGATACGCCCCAAGCAGGTGCCGGAACAGGCAATGCTCAAAGTGGTGGATCTGGCGGTGGAAAACCAAATGCCGGTGGAAACAATACTGGTCCAAATAGAGAAATCCGTCCACGTCAGGGAGGGCCTAATCATCAAAGACCTGCACCAAATGCACCTAAAGCTCCGCTTACTGAAGAGGATGTTCAAAAGCAAATTAAAGAGACACTTGCACGTTTAAGTCAAGGAAAACAAAAGTCGAAGTCTGCTAAATACAGAAAGCAAAAACGCGAGGATTATCGTGCTGCGCAAGAAGAAGCAGATTTAGAAGGAACTGAAAAAATAATCAAGGTAACCGAATTTGTTTCTGCAAATGAACTTGCACGAATGATGAACGTTCCTGTAAATGAGATTATTTCTACGTGTATGTCGTTGGGATTATTTGTTTCTATTAATCAGCGACTTGATGCAGAAACATTATCCATTGTTGCCGAGGAATTTGATTATAAGGTTGAATTTGTTTCTGTAGAAGTTCAAGAGGCAATTAAAGAAGAAGAAGATACTGATGAAAATTTAGTGCCTCGACCTCCTATTGTAACTGTCATGGGACACGTCGATCATGGAAAAACATCCTTACTCGATTATATTCGTAAGGCAAACGTAATTGCTGGAGAGGCAGGAGGAATTACACAGCATATTGGAGCATATAACGTTACCATGGAAAATGGTAAACGAATCACATTCTTAGACACTCCTGGTCACGAAGCCTTTACAGCCATGCGTGCTCGTGGAGCTCAGGTTACAGATGTTGCAATTATTGTAATTGCAGCCGACGATTATGTGATGCCTCAAACTATTGAAGCAATTAATCATGCGCAAGCAGCGCAAGTTCCCATTGTATTTGCAATCAATAAGATTGATAAACCAGGCGCTAATCCTGAAAAAATTCGTGAGCAATTAGCTCAGATGAATATTCTCGTGGAAGATTGGGGTGGTAAATACCAAATTCAAGAAATTGCGGCGAAACTTGGTAAAAACATTGATCTATTGCTGGAAAAGGTTTTGCTAGAGGCAGAATTGTTAGAGCTTAAAGCAAATCCAGATAAACGCGCAAGCGGTACCATCATCGAGTCTGAGTTAGATAAAGGGCGTGGTTATGTTACCACCATGATTATTCTAGCTGGTACGCTTCGTGTTGGCGATGTGGTTTTAGCTGGACCAAATAGTGGTCGTGTTAAAGCATTGTTCAATGAGCATGGTGCTTCCATTAAAGAAGCGGGTCCTTCCATGTCAGTGCAAATGCTCGGATTAAGTGGAGCACCATCGTCGGGTGATAAATTCAATGTAATGAGTGACGAGCGTGAAGCACGTGAAATTGCGAACAAACGTCAACAACTTCAACGTGAACAAGGTATTCGTACGCATAAACATATTACCCTTGATGAAATTGGAAGACGTATTGCGATTGGAGACTTTAAAGAGCTAAACATCATTGTTAAAGGTGACGTTGATGGTTCTGTAGAAGCGCTTTCCGATTCATTATTGAAACTGTCTACAGAAAAAATACAAATTAATATTATCCACAAATCAGTGGGTCAAGTTACCGAAGGTGATGTTCTACTTGCTTCGGCATCTAATGCTATCATTATTGGATTCCAAGTTCGTCCTTCTGCAAGTGCAAGAAAACTTGCAGAGAATGAGGAAATCGACATGCGATTTTATTCGATTATCTACAAGGCAATCGAAGAAATAAAGGCTGCGATGGAAGGAATGCTTGCTCCAGAGTTTGAAGAGAAGATTGTATGTAACGTTGAAGTTCGCGATGTATTCAAAATCACGAAAGTGGGAACTGTTGCTGGATGTTATGTATTGGATGGTAAAATTACCCGTCATACTAAAATCCGACTTATTCGTGATGGAATTGTAGTTTATTCAGGTGATCTTGGATCGTTGAAACGTTTCAAAGACGATGTGAAAGAAGTTGCTACAGGATATGAATGCGGGTTAAACATTCATAATTTCAATGATATTAAAGAAGGAGATATCATTGAAGGTTACGAAAACGTTGAAATTAAACGCAAACTTTAAAGACTAAGGAATTTTAATATTATCCTTAACAATATAGGCGCCCGGATACTGACCAGACAAATGTTTGAGTAGTCTCCGGGCTTCTGCTTTTGTGCGATAATCTCCACAGCGTACTTTAAAATTGGGTTGCTGGTAAATCAGATATGCAGAATATCCCAACAAATACTGATTGAATTCAGCTAGTGATTGCTGAGCATGTTCTTTAGCATTATTTCCAGACTCAGAAAATATCTGAACACGATATCCTTCAGCACCAGTTGAAGTATAATTTACTTTTTTATATGTTTCGATTAAATGATCTAGGCCTATTGGAAGTGTCAAAATATATTCTCCAATAGAGGTAGAATCTATAAAATTAGAATGGGACGTTCCTGAAACCGAATTCAAAGAATCTACTTGAGCTGTTAATGCAAAAGGAATTATAAATATGAGATTGAAATGAAAAATAAGCAGCCTTGATAAATAGTTTTGACATAATAATTGATTCATTTCCTTTAGATTTAGGGGCGAAAATAAGAAGGTTTTATTAACAATTCACATAAATAATGTTCATTAAAAAAAACAAATTGAATAATCAATGATAAGAATATAACTTATAACTCATTGAAAATTTGAAAGTAAGAAAAAATAAAAATTAATTATTGCTTTAAAAAAAAACCGAGATTAATTTAGAATCATTCTAAATTAAAAACAAAGTCAAAATAATTAATGATTTAAAGTGATTCCAATTAAATTTGCACCCGTTAAAACTGAAATAGGATTTATCCTTGCTGGTCTATGCAATTATTCCGTTCACGTATATTAGGTATTTTGGCAGTATGTATTACTGTCGCAATTACATCTACCACAACTTTCGCTCAAGATGGCGCAAAGCTGTTTAAAGGCAATTGTGCTTCCTGCCATAAACCAACCGACCAAAAATTAGTTGGTCCAGGTTTAAAAGGTGTTAAAAGCCGTTGGCCTGATAATGTAAAACTTATTTCTTGGGTTAAAAATTCAACTGAATTTTTAAAGACAGGAGATGCTTATGCAAATAAGCTATTTGAACAATACGGTAAATCGGTGATGACAGCACAGGCGCTATCTGATGCTGAAATTACAGCAATTATAGATTGGGCTGATAAAGGAGGAGATGCACCTGTAGCAGCAACTGCTGATACTAAAACAGTATTAAATGGAGCAAGGGATAGTGAAACTAGCAGTGATACTTATTTTTACGTATTACTCTCAGTAGGTTTAATTCTAATAATTCTTATTCGAGTTTTAGGAACAGTAAATAAGTCTCTTAAAACATTAGTTGATGAAAAACAGGGTGTTGTTTCTGAAATCAAACCTGAATTAAGTCCATATCAAACATTCCGCTATTGGGCTTCTAACAACAAAAAAATAGTTGCAATTATCGGATTGCTATTCGTTAGTTGGTCATTAAAACAAGGTTGGGATGGTTTATTGGGAATTGGTGTTTATCAAGGATATGCTCCTGAGCAACCCATCAAGTTCTCACATGAAATTCATGCTGGACAAAATCAAATTGCATGTGTTTACTGCCACAGCGGTGTTGAAAAATCTAAGCATGCAAATATTCCTTCTGCAAATGTATGTATGAATTGCCATGCATACATTCAACAAGGTGCTGTTACAGGAACAGAGGAGATTAAGAAAATTTATGCTGCATTGGATTATAATCCAGAAACGCGAGTTTATGGAAATAACAAAAAACCAATTCAGTGGATCCGCGTTCACAATCTTCCTGATCACGTTTATTTCAACCATAGCCAACACGTTAAGGTTGGAAAAATTGAATGTAAACAATGTCATGGAGCTGTCGATTCGATGGAGGTTGTAAAACAAAATTCACCGCTTACAATGGGATGGTGTATAGATTGCCATCGCAAGACTGAAGTTGATTACAAAGACAATAAATATTACGAAGAGCTTCACAAGCAATTCGTTAATGATCCTGCATACAAAAAAGGCGACAAATTTACGATTGGAAAAATCGGAGGTTTGGAATGCTCTAAATGTCATTATTGATTCACATCCTCCTGCATAACCCGGACTTTTACGAAGTATGAGCAATTCGAAGAAATACTGGAAAGGAATAGAAGAACTTCAAGGTACACCTGAGTTCGTAAAGCTTCAGCAAAATGAATTTGCGGAAGACCTTCCGGTTGATAAATTCCTCGGTGACGAAAGCATCGTTGATACATCAACAAACCGTAGAGATTTTTTAAAATTCCTAGGATTTAGTGTTACCGCTGCATCATTAGCAGCGTGTGAAACACCTGTTCGCAAGGCAATACCTTATCTTAACAAACCAGAAGAAATTACTCCTGGCGTTGCTAATTATTATGCATCAACATATTGGGATGGTAATGACTTTGCAGGAGTTTTAGTTAAAACTCGCGAAGGACGTCCTATAAAGGTTGATGGGAATGAACTATGTTCCATCACAAAAGGTGGTTCTCATGCACGTGTTCAAGCATCCGTACTTTCTCTTTATGATAGTGCCCGCATAAAAGGCACTATGCTAAACGGAAAAGAAAGTGATTGGAAAAGTGTAGATGCTGAGGTAACTTCGAAATTAGCTAGTATATCTGCTGCTGGAGGCGCAGTTCGAATTTTAACATCCTCATTAATTAGCCCTTCAATGAAATCAGCATTAGCTGAATTCACAGTAAAATATCCTTCTACACAAGTTATTACTTACGATACTATTTCATACAAAGGTATTGCTGATGCTAACTTGGCTTCTTTTGGTAAATCATTTATTCCAACTTATAATTTCGATAAAGCAGACTTTATTGTTGGATTAGAATGTGATTTCCTTGCTAACTGGCTTAGTCCAGTTGAACATGCTCGACAATATGGAGCAACTCGTAAACTAAATAAAGACGAGAAAAAAATGTCTCGTCACGTTCAAATTGAATCCAATCTAAGTGTTACAGGTTCAAACGCTGATAAAAGAATTGCATTAAAACCTTCTCAACTTGGTCTTGCAGTAGTAAATCTATACAATAAACTTACTGGAAATAATCTTCCTTCAAAAAGTTTAGACGCAAAAGATGCAGCAATTAATGAATTAGCTAAAGAATTAAATTCAGCTAAAGGAAGAGCTTTAGTTGTTTGTGGAAGTAATGACGCTCACATACAACAAGTAGTAAATGCCATCAATTCTCATTTGGGAGCTTATGGAACTACTATAAATAAAGACATTGAAGATTTAACTCGTCAAGGTAATGATGCAGCAGTCAATGCTCTTGTTACAGAAATGGCGGCTGGGAAAATTGGTGCATTGCTTATTCATAATGTAAATCCAGTTTATACATTACCAAATGGAGCTGCATTTAAAGATGCTCTTTCAAAAGTTAACTTATCGATTTCATTTGCTGATCGTGTTGATGAAACAGCTGCTGCTTGTAAAATTGTAGCTCCTGATCATCATTATTTGGAATCATGGACTGATGCAAATCCACGTAAAGGACATTATGCACTTGGGCAACCAACTATCAATCCTCTATTTGAAACACGTCAAGTTCTTGAAAGTATTTTAACATGGGCAGGAAATACAACTAATGCGCATGATTATATTTCCAAAGTTTGGGAGACAACTGTTTACCCTTCATCTACTGGATTTATAAGTTTCAATGACTTCTGGTTCCGTTCTTTACATGATGGAGTTATGGCAAATGTAGCTTCTGTAGATGTTTCAGCTGAACCTTTAGCAACTGCAGCTCCTGAAGCAATTAAAATCAATCAGATTGTTGCAACAGTTCCTGTAATAGCAGCGGTTGTTAATATAGATATTACTAGTGCAGCATCAGCTATTGTATCAAAAGCTGGAAAATCATCAGGAATTGAGTTAGTTATTTATCAAAAAACAGGAGCTGGTACTGGTAATCAAGCGAACAATCCTTGGTTACAAGAACTTCCTGATCCAATTACCAAAGTAACTTGGGATAATTACATATTGATGAATCCTGAAGAAATGAAGGATAAAGGGTTCAATACGTTAATGGGACAAGAACAAGAATCTGATGTAATTGAAATTAAATCTTCTTCAAATACTGTTCTACTTCCAGTTGTTGCTCAACCAGGAATTCCGAAAGGAGTTATTGCAATTGCTCTTGGATACGGAAGAACGGCTTCAGGTAAAACGGCAAATGGAATTGGTGCTAATGCATTCCCATTTGTAACGTTTTCCGACAATACATTCCAATACAATGCCTCAGGAGTTTCAATTTCTGAAAGCAAATCAAAATATCATATCG